>JAADFY010000130.1 GCA_013152625.1 Alphaproteobacteria bacterium | reverse complement strand
GGTTTTGCCGCCCAGCGGGCGTCCGCCGAGGTCAATATTTTTGAAGCGGTGCTGGCAAGCATCGGGCAAAAACAGTCGGAAGGCAAAAAGGCGATCATTGCCTGCTGGACCGAAGGGTCCCGGGACCGCATGGCCCAGGTGATCAATGACCATGCGCCGGGGCGGGGCCGGAACCTGCAGAACTGGAACCAGGTCTCGGACCTGGGCAGCCGCGAAATCGGGCTGATCGTGCTTGGCCTGGAAACAGGGTTTCTTACGGCCACCGAATTTGTTCTTTCCGAACAGGACATACTGGGCGAACGGCTGGTTCGTAAATCCCGCAAGGCAAAGGGCGCCGAGGCGCTGACCGAGGCTTCCAGTCTGGCCGCCGACGATCTTGTGGTCCATGTGGACCACGGCATTGGCCGGTTCGTCGGGCTGCGGGCCATCGAAGTGGCCGGGGCGCCCCATGATTGCGTGGAGCTGCTTTATGCCAACCAGGCCAAACTCTTTTTGCCGGTGGAAAACATCGAATTGCTGTCCCGCTACGGATCAGGCGGCGAGGCAACCACGTTGGACCGGCTGGGCGGCGTCGGCTGGCAGACACGAAAAGCCCGGCTAAAGAAACGCATTCGCGATATCGCCGAACAACTCATCAAAATCGCGGCGGCCCGGGAGCTTACCAAAGCCGAAGTGATCGGCCCGCCGGCGGGGGCCTATGAGGAATTTTGCGCCCGGTTCCCTTATGAAGAAACCGAAGACCAACTGGCCGCCATTGAGACCGTTTTTGATGATCTGGCTTCGGGCAAGGTCATGGACCGGCTCATATGCGGCGATGTGGGGTTCGGCAAAACAGAAGTGGCGTTGCGGGCCGCCTTTGCGGTGGCTTTAAGCGGTCGGCAGGTGGCCATCGTGGTGCCCACCACATTGCTCGCCCGTCAGCACTACAAGACATTTACCGACCGGTTCGCCAATTTCCCGGTCCGTATTCGCCATCTGTCCCGTCTGGTGCCCGCCGGTCAGGTCAAGGTCGCCAAAGCCGAAATCGCCGACGGGCGGGTAGATATTGCCATTGGCACCCATGCGTTGCTGGCCAGTTCCGTAAAATTTGCCGATCTGGGCCTGCTGGTGATCGATGAGGAACAGCATTTCGGGGTTGCCCACAAGGAGCGGCTCAAGGAAATCAAGGCCAATGTTCACGTGCTCACTCTGTCGGCGACCCCAATTCCGCGCACCCTGCAACTCGCTTTGACCGGTGTGCGCGACCTGTCGATACTTGCAACACCGCCTCTGGACCGGCTGGCGGTGCGCAGCTTTGTATCGCCCTTTGACGCGCTTGTGGTGCGCGAGGCCCTGCTGCGGGAAAAATTTCGCGGCGGTCAGTCGTTTTATGTGGTGCCGCGCATAAAAGACCAGCCGCGGATCGAGGAATTTTTGAAAAACTCGGTGCCCGAAGTCAGTTACATGGTGGCCAACGGGCAAATGGCCCCCGGTCGGCTCGACGACATCATGAACGCCTATTACGACGCCAAATTCGATGTGCTGCTGTCAACCACCATTGTCCAGTCCGGTCTGGACATCCCCGCCGCCAACACGCTGATCGTCCACCGCGCCGACCGGTTCGGACTGGCCCAGTTACACCAGATCAGGGGCCGGATCGGCCGGTCAAAAACCCGCGCCTATGCCCTGTTTACCATGCCCGCCAACCAGCAACTGACCGAAAGCGCCCAGCGGCGTCTGTCGGTTTTACAGTCGCTGGAAAGCCTTGGCGCCGGGTTTGAACTGGCCAGCCACGATCTGGATCTGCGCGGATCGGGCAATCTGCTTGGCGAAGAACAGTCGGGCCAGATTCGCGAAGTCGGCTTTGAACTTTATCAATCCATGCTCGAGGAGGCGGTGGTGGCGTTGCGGGCCGGGGCAGGGGGGGAACCCGAAGAGGAGGGGCGCTGGTCGCCGCAGATCGCCATGGGCATTCCGGTGCTGATCCCGGAAAACTTTGTGCCCGACCTGACAGTGCGTATGCAGCTTTACCGGCGGCTGGGGGATATGACCGACGCCCGGGCCATCGATGGGTTCGGGGCCGAAATGATCGACCGTTTTGGCCCGTTACCTGACGAGGTTCAATCTCTGCTCAAAACGGTTCTGGTCAAATCCCTGTGCATTCGGGCCAATGCCGAAAAGGTCGACGCCGGTCCCAAGGGAGTGGTGATCACCTTGCGCAACAACGAGTTTCCAAACCCGGTGGGCCTGGTAAAACTGCTCTCGGACCGGGCTGAAGGTGCCCGGCTGAAACCTGACCAGAAGCTGGTTTTCGCCCGCAACTGGCCGGATCCGGAAGACCGGCTCAAGGGCGTCGGCGCAATCATGTCCCGGCTGGTTCATCTGGCCGAAAATGTTCAATAGGCGCCCAATGCCAACCAATCCGGCCCGGGCGGGCGGGGCTGGCTTTTTTATGCCTTGTTATTGCCTGATTTTGCCGATCCTAACAGCAGGCGTGTAGCTTGGCGCGCCGTTGCACGATAGGGTCTGATTTGCCAGCACCGCCCGGGTTGGACGGTGACGGGGCAGGGCAGGACCGTTTTTGGACTCCAGCGCCGGCGGGACAGATGTTCACATCGGCGGCCACTTCTGACAGGCACGGGCCAGCCCCGCGCAAATCAAACCGGACAAACAACCCCGGGATTACGGGCGAAGATATGGGAACGAGAATGCGTATTTTGAAAACAGTAATTGGTGCGGTAGCGGCCATTGGTTTTGTGGTGTCGGCCAGCGTTGCGATCGCCCAGGAGGCCCCTGCGGAGCGCAGACCGGAAGACAACTGGCTGAAAATTTGCGAAGAACTGGATTCCGGGGAACTGGCCTGCGTCATGCGCCAGCTTATTGTTACCGCCGGCCAGTTTACCGGCTCATTTGTCATTCGCAACAATCCGAACAGGGAAAACCGCCTGACCGCAATTGCTGCTGTGCCATTAGGTGTTTTGCTGCCCGCCCCCATGGTCTGGCAGATCGATAACAGCCGCCCGGTGCAGGTGTCTTATTTTGTGTGTGACCGGCGTTCGTGCATCTCCCAGTCTCCCGTCAATGAAAATTTCATAAATGCTTTGAAAAAAGGTTCCGTTCTCAAGTTGATTGCCAAGAATCAACAGAATCAGGACCTGGTGGTCGAAATCAATCTGGCCGGTTTTACAGCGGTCTATGATGGCGATGAATATCGCACGTTCGATCAGTTCCGGGCCGATAGTTCCGGCCAGACGGCACTGGAAGACCTGCTCCAGCAACAGGCCGAAAAACTGCGCGAGGGCGCCGATCCGCAATAGGCGCCAACCCGAACCGGGCTGGCAATTATGACGGCCATCATTGCGGTGACCGTTGCCTTGATCGGGTTGTCTAGTTGACGCCCATTCCCAGGGCAAAGGCCCGGCGGCGCAACATCGGTGAACGGCGTAGCGCGGCCATGGCCACCCCCCGTGCCATCTGATCCGGCAACCAGTTACTTAACAAAGACCCGAACAGCCCGCCGACAAACAGGCCGGTGCGCCCCATATCGGCACCATGGGCCTGGCAATAGCCCGCTGAAACCAGTTGCGGCCATTCCGGGTCGGCGGTTTGTTTGCTCTGGAGCTGGCGGGACAGGGCCGCCACATCGCGCAGGCCCAGATTAAGCCCCTGGGCACCAATGGGCGCAAACGCGTGGGCGGCTTCCCCCACCAGCACCACGCCGTTTTCTCCCGGCCGGCGGGCCAAAAGCTGCTCAAGGGGAAATATCTGCGGCCCAAGGGTTAAACTCATGGCCCCGTAAAGGTTCGAGCACAGCGCCTCAAACCGTTCTTCGAGTTGTTCGGGCAAAAGTTTGCCGGCGCGCTCGAGTTCCTCGTGTTTGTCGATCCAGACCAGATTGGCCCCGTTGCCCCCGGCGGGCACCAGTGTGAACGGCCCGTTTTCATAGTGAAACTCCACCGAGCACCCGTTTAAGGGCCGCGTCAGGTCCAGATCCGCCACCAGCGCCGACTGGGCATGGGGTTTGCGCCGCACATCAATCCCGGCAAACGTACGAACGGGTGAATTTTTCCCGTCCGCCCCGACCAGCAACCGGCACGAAAATTCCGCCCCATTCGCCTCGATCAGAAATCCCGTCGCGGAGCGTTTGAACCCGCTGGCAGGGGCCTCGATGATGTCCAGTTGCGGGCAATCCCGGGCGGTCTGGCCAAGGGCTGCCAGCAGTTTTCGGTTGGGCAGATTATAGCCAAACGCCCCAAGGCCGGCATCGCTGGCCTCAAACACGGTTTCGCCGGCCCGCACCAGACGGCTGGTGGCGTCGATAATGCGAATTTGATCCAGGGCCGTGCCCAGGGTGGCGGGGGGGGCTGTCAGCCCGATCTGCGCGAGAATATCCAGGCTTGGCATCATGAGCGCCGAGGTACGCCGGTCGGGCGGGCCCTTGGGCGCAAACAGGACGGTGGTGCGCCCGGTTTTGGCCGAAGCCAGTGCGGCAGCGTACCCGGTAAGGCCGCCGCCGACAACTGCTACATCAAAAGTTTTGTTTGCGTTCACGCCGTCCTGAATTTGCCTGCCGATAAAGCTTCGAGCACATAATGCCCGATAAACGAGCCCAGGAACATGGTGCCAAGGAAAATCCATAGGTTTTCCGGGGCAAACCCGATCAGCGTGATCGCCGGGCCGGGACAAATCCCCGAAATTCCCCAGCCGACCCCGAACAGGACGCCGCCCACGATCAGCGGCCGGTCGATGGTCTCGAACTCGGGCAGGTGGAATTTACGGGCAAACAGGGGGCGCGCATTACGTTTGGCCAGGCGCACCCCGACCATCATGGCGCCAATGGCGGCGACAATGACAAACCCCAGGCTGG
>JAADFY010000129.1 GCA_013152625.1 Alphaproteobacteria bacterium | reverse complement strand
CGGACGGATAGATGAGTTGCGGGCGGGAATTGACACCACTTTCGAGACCACCGCCGCTGAACTGGGCGCCGCCGAAAACCTTGAATTTACCTCCAACAGCGCCGCGCTGGAACGCTGTGCGGTTTTTATCATTACCGTGCCGACGCCCATTGACGGGGCCAAGCGCCCGGACCTGGAACCGATCCGGGCCGCTTCGCGAACCGTTGGCACGGCAATGCGCGAAGGGGCGGTTGTTATATACGAATCCACGGTTTACCCGGGGTGTACCCGGGAGGTGTGCGTCCCGATCCTTGAGGAAGTCTCCGGCCTGAAATTCAACCGGGATTTTTTCGTCGGCTACAGCCCGGAGCGGATCAACCCGGGCGACAAGGAACATCGCCTGACCTCAATCATCAAGGTGACCAGCGGCTCCACACCCGAAGTGGCCAAGGCGGTTGATGATCTTTATGCCTCAATCATTACCGCGGGCACCCATAGCGCATCGTCCATTGAAGTGGCCGAGGCGGCAAAGGTCATCGAAAACACCCAGCGCGACTTGAATATCGCGCTCATGAACGAGCTGGCGCTGATTTTCTCGCAACTTGGTATCGACACCCATGAGGTGCTGGCGGCGGCGGGCACCAAATGGAATTTCCTTAAATTCACACCGGGGCTGGTGGGCGGGCACTGTATCGGGGTCGACCCCTATTATCTGACCCACAAAGCACAGGAAATCGGCTATCACCCGGAGGTCATACTGGCCGGACGGCGGATCAATGACCGGATGGGCAAGTATGCTGCCGAGCAGTTTGCCAAACTGATGATGGGACGGGGGTTTCCGGTGGTGGGGTCGAAAATACTGGTTCTGGGGGCGTCGTTCAAGGAAAACTGCCCTGATATTCGTAACTCCAAGGTGCTCGATGTGATCAATACCCTGCGCGGGTTCCGGGCTGAAATCACCGTCTGGGACCCCTGGGTCGACCCGGCCCGCTGCCAGGCGGAGTTCGGCGTTGCCTCGGTCCGGGAAATGCCGGCGCCGGGCCGCCATGACGGACTGGTGGCGGCGGTGGGGCATGAAGAGTTTCATGAACTGGGGCCGGCGGGCGTTCGCGCTCTGGGTTGCCCGGGGGCGGTATTATACGATGTGAAGGGTATTTTTTCCCGGGACGATAGTGACGGGCGGTTGTAAAAAGGTGCTGATTGGGTGACTAACCAGCCGGGGAAGCCGGAGCGGAGTTTGTGGTAAAAAAAACCAACTTTGAAAATTTGTGCGACCGGTTGAAGGGCGAGCCAAAACTGTGGCTGGTGACCGGGGCGGCGGGATTTATCGGGTCGAACCTGGTTGAGAGCCTGTTGCGACTCGGGCAGCATGTGGTTGGGCTGGATAATTTTGCCACCGGGCATCGGGCAAATCTCGAGGCGGCGGTTGCCAGCGGGGGGCCGGGGGCCGGGGACCGGTTTGAGTTTATTCAAGGCGATATCTGCATCCGGGCCGATTGCGACAAGGCGCTGGCGCCACGGGCCGGGCGAGATGTGGGGGCGGTGCTGCATCAGGCGGCGCTGGGCAGCGTGCCGCGCTCCATTGCCGATCCGGTGGCCACCAATTTGGCCAATGTCACCGGGTTTGTCACCCTGCTGACGGCGGTAAAAGAGGCTGGCGCGCCGCGATTTGTCTATGCAGCTTCCAGTTCGACTTATGGGGACAGCACACGTCTGCCCAAGGTCGAGGACGTGATCGGACAGCCCTTGTCCCCGTACGCCCTGACCAAATATATCAACGAACTTTATGCGCAGATTTTTACCAGAACCTATGGCATCGAGACCGTGGGCCTGCGCTATTTCAATGTTTTCGGCCAGCGTCAGGACCCGAATGGCGCCTATGCGGCGGTGATCCCGAAATGGGTTTCGGCGCTGATCCGGCACGAGGACGTTTTTATCAACGGCACCGGGGAGACCAGCCGCGACTTTTGCCATATTGACAATGTGGTTCAGGCCAACCTGTTGTCGGCGATGACCACCGAGCCGGACGCGGTAAATGAGGTGTACAATGTGGCGGTGGGGGGACGTACCAGCCTGATCGATCTGCTGGCCGAAATTACCGGGGCGCTGGAGCGCCATCAGGTCAGGCTGTCGGGCCGACCACCGATATATCGGGATTTCAGGGCCGGGGATGCCATGCATACCCAGGCCGATATTTCCAAGGCCAAACGATTGCTGGGCTTTGCCCCAACCCATTCCCTGCAAAGCGGCCTGGCTGAGGCAATTGAATGGTACATCGGGACCGTTTGAGCAACCGGGGTGGGCAACCCGCGGTGGGGGCAGTGCCGCGCAGCCGGCTGGGCTATTATTATTTGTGCGCGTTTGTGGTTGCGGCGGTGCTTTTGGGGGGGGGCACGCAAAAGGGCTTGTGGACCGTATTTGCCCTTGAACTGGCGGTCCTGCCCTTGTGGTTCATGGCTTTTTCAAAAGCGGGTGAGCGGCTGGCGCGGTTGCCGTTGTTTCTGTTTGGTCTGGTGGGGGTGCTGTTTGCCATTCAACTGGTGCCGATTGGCGCTGAAATCCTGGTTGCGGGCGTTGGTCCTGAATGGGGCCTGGGCCGGTATGGCTTAAGCACGGATGTGGGGCGAACGCTGGACAGTGCCATTGTATTTGCCACACTGGCGGTGGTGTTTCTGGCAGCATCGCGCCTAAGCACTGCCGATCATCACCGGATGGTGGCCCTGATCCTGCTGGCGGCGCTGTTGCAGGGGCTGATGGCGCTCATTCAATTTTCGTCCAGCCGGCCCCTGCCGGTCGATATTTTGCCCTATTCGCCGACAGCGGGTACCTTTGCCAACCGCAATCATTTTGCGGCGCTTTTGTTTATCGCGGTGCCGCTTTTGATCTGGCAGATGGAACTGATCGGGCGGCGGCGGCTGGTGTTTGCGCTTTTGCCTCTCATTCTCATCCTGCAATTTGCCGGCGGATCGGGGGCCGGCGTCGGGATCACGGTTGTGCTCTCGTTTATAGCCTATCTGATTCTGGCGACAAAAACGGCCCGGGGACGGTGGCTGGCGGGGGGGCTGGTTCTTGTGGGTTCTGTGGCGCTGGTATTTGCCTGGGGCCGGCTGATCGGGGAGGTCTCGGACAGCCCCATTGACCGGTTGGTCATTGCCCAGACCACACTTAAAGCCATTGGCGCCTATTTTCCCCTGGGGAGCGGATTTGGCAGTTTCGTGCACATTTACCCTCAGTTTGCCGAAGCCTCGCAGATCGTTTCCAGGTTCATCAATCACGCGCACAACGAGTATCTCGAACTGGCGCTGGAGGGGGGCTGGCCGGCGATTGGGGCTGTGCTGATCTATTTCGGCCTGCTGGTGGCCAACCTGCCCGCAGCCTTGGGCTCAAAGTTGAAGATGGCGGCGCTTTTGGCAATCATTTTTGTACTGGTGCATTCGGGTGTGGACTATCCGCTGCGCACCATGGCCATTGGCGTGGTATTTGCTGTTTTGAACGGGATTTATTTTTCAACCGCGCCGGCGCGGAAACATCGACGGACCAGGGAGTAACTTTTCATGCGAATTGCCATGATCGGCGCGGGATATGTGGGCCAGGTTTCGGGCGCGTGCTTTGCCAGTTTCGGGCATTTAGTGGTGTGTGTGGATACGGACGCGGACAAGGTGGCGCGCCTTCAGGCCGGCGAAACGACGATTTTCGAGCCGGGGCTGGCGGAACTCATGGCGGAAAATGGCAAGGCCGGCCGGCTGGAATTTACCACCGATCTGGAAGCCGCGGTCCGGCAGGCCGATGTGGTGTTTATCGCGGTGGGCACCCCGGCGCGGCGCTCGGATGGCCATGCGGACCTGGAATATGTTTACGAGGCCGCCCGCCGGGTGGCCGGGGCGATCTCCGGTTATACGGTGATTGTTACCAAATCGACGGTGCCAGTGGGCACGGGTGATGAGGTTATGCGCATTGTGGCGGAGGCGGCGCCGAACAAGGAATTTTCGGTGGTGTCAAACCCGGAGTTCCTGCGCGAAGGGGCGGCGATCGATGATTTCAAACGGCCCGACCGGGTGGTGATTGGAGTCGAAGATGAGCGGGCCAAAGCGGTGATGGCCGAGGTCTACCGGGCGCTGTCGCTGAACCAGTCGCCGGTGCTTTTTACTTCAAGGCGAAATTCGGAACTGATCAAATATGCGGGCAATGCATTTTTGGCTATGAAAATCACGTTTATCAATGAGATTGCGGACTTGAGCGAAAAACTGGGTACCGATGTGCAGGAAGTAGCGCGAGGAATTGGCATGGACCGGCGCATCGGGCCAAAATTCCTTAATGCCGGGCCGGGGTATGGCGGGTCGTGCTTTCCCAAGGACACGCTGGCGCTAACCCGGCTGGCAAAAGATGCCAACAGCCCCGTCCGGCTGATCGAAACAACGATCGAAATCAATGACGCGCGCAAGGGCTTTATGGCCGAACGGGTCATTGGGGCGTGTGGCGGCGATGTTACGGGCAAGACCATTGGCATCCTCGGTCTGACGTTCAAGCCAAATACCGACGATATGCGTGAGGCGCCGTCGCTGGCGATCATTGACGCCCTGCAGGGGCGGGGGGCAAAAATTCAGGCGTTTGATCCCGAGGGCATGACTGCGGCGGCCGAAGTGCTCAACGGGGTGGATTTTGCCGACGACCCCTATGGGGCGGCCGCGGGCGCGGCGGCGCTTGTCATCATCACCGAATGGGACAGTTTCCGCTCGCTGGATTTTGCCCGGCTGGCGGAGATCATGGAGCGGAGGGTGCTGGTAGATTTGCGCAATATATAGGCGGAGACGGTGCGGGGGCACGGGTTTGAGTATATCGCGGTGGGCCGTCCGGGGTGACGCAACGGGACTAAATCTGATAGATGCAAACCAACATTCAAAACTGCCATGGGGAGTTCGTTGACAATGCGGATTGTGATTACCGGGGGGGCGGGATTTCTGGGCCACAAGCTGGCTGTGGAAATCCTGGATCGTGATACGCTGACCGACCAGCATGGGGCAAAGCAAAAAGTCACCGAACTGGTGATATTCGACCGGGCGGCGCCGACGGTTCCCCTTGCCGACGACCGGGTGCAGGTGGTTACGGGCGATCTGGGGGACCCTGACGCGGTGAAACTGGCGCTCGGGGGGCCGACCGACACGATATTTCATCTTGCCGCCGTGGTCAGTGGCGAGGCCGAGGCGGACCACGAGCTGGGCCTGAAGGTCAATCTGGACGGTACCAGGGCGCTGCTCGATTTTGCCGGCCGGTCCGGGCGGAAACCAAAATTCATTTTCGCCAGTTCTTTAGCCGTTTATGGTGGACCCAGAGCGAGAATTATAGACGATTTTACCACCCCGACACCCAAAAGCTCTTATGGAACGCAGAAACTGGTGTGCGAATTTCTGGTGGATGATTATGACCGGCGCGGGTTGATTGACGGGCGCTCCCTGCGCTTTCCAACCGTTGCGGTGCGCCCCGGCAAGGCCAATGCCGCCAATTCGTCGTTTATTTCTTCGGTGGTACGCGAGCCGGTTGCCGGGCGGGCGACCGTGTGTCCGGTGTCGCGGGATGTGCCGGTGGCGCTGATTTCGCCCAACCGGCTGGTGGCGGCGGTGCTTTCCTGCCACGAGGTGTCCTCGGATATTTACGGCTGGCCCCGGGCCATGGTGCTGCCGGCAATTCAGGTTACGGTGGCCGATTTTCTGGAGGCGCTGGAGGCCAGAAAAGGGCCGCGCATTCGCGATCTTGTCAGCTTTGCCATTGATCCCGCGATTGAGCCGATGGTGAAGGGCTGGCCGGCAAGCGTGTCCAGCGACCGGGCGAGGGCCCTTGGAATTGCCACCGATGGGGGCCCGGGCGAATTCATCGAGCAATATCTTGCAGATATCGGGCAAAAGAGTTGATATTTATGGTTCTTCGGGTTGTGAATCTCCCGGCTCTGACCCATCTAACATGCTCGATCAGATCGCTTTTTTTGGCCACCGGAATTTTACCTAGATGATATTTGGCATTGAACCGGGCGCGATGAGCGCTTTTTTTCAGGTTATTCTCATCGATCTGGTTCTGGCGGGGGACAACGCAGTTGTCATTGGTCTGGCCGCTGCCGGCCTGCCGCCGGTGCTGCGGCGCAAGGCCATCCTGATCGGGATCATAGCGGCCACCATCTTGCGGATCGGGTTTGCCATTATCGCCACCCAGTTGCTGGCGATTGTCGGGCTGCTGCTGGTGGGTGGCCTGCTGTTGTTGTGGGTGTGCTGGAAAATGTGGCTGGAACTGCGTGCCCAGTCCCATCAGGAGATGGCGCTGGCCGGTGCCAAACCCGATTCTGGTGGCGCTTCCACCGCGGGGCAGCCCAAATCCTTAAAAAATGCCGTCACCCAGATCATTATCGCCGATGTGTCCATGTCACTGGACAATGTGCTGGCGGTAGCCGGGGCGGCGGGGGACTATATCGAAGTGCTGATTTTCGGGCTGGTGCTGTCGGTGGTTCTGATGGGGGTGGCGTCGGTGTTCATCGCCCGGCTTTTGCACCGCTATCCGTGGATCGGATATCTGGGGCTGGCGGTCATTCTTTATGTGGCCGGGCGCATGACCTGGCACGGCGCGGTGGAAATTCTGCCCTATATCGGCCTGGGTGCCGTGACCTAAAA
>JAADFY010000128.1 GCA_013152625.1 Alphaproteobacteria bacterium | reverse complement strand
TGCTCGACGAATACGGGCTGACCCTTGACCCCCAGCGGGTGGTTTCAACCCTGTCGGTGGGTGAGCGCCAGCGAATCGAGATCGTGCGGGCACTGCTGCTCAACCCTGAGCTTTTGATCATGGACGAACCGACATCGGTTTTAACGCCCCAGGAAGTGGGGCAACTGTTTACAACCCTGCGCCGCCTGGCGGCCAACGGGTGCTCGATCCTTTATATTTCCCACAAGCTGCAGGAAATTCGCGATCTGTGCGACGAAGCCACCATTCTTCGGGGCGGCAAAGTGGTTGCGACCTGTGATCCAAAGGTCGAAACGCCGAAATCCATGGCCGAACTCATGATCGGTGCCGACCTGAAAGAAGCGCAAAAACCGGCCGATACCAGTTTCGGCGAAATCCGCCTTGAAGTTGATGACCTCAAAATTGATGGCGGCGACGGATTTGGTGTTGCCCTGCGGGGTGTGAGCTTTGCGGTGCGGGCGGGGGAGATATTCGGTATTGCCGGGGTGGCGGGCAACGGTCAGAACGAACTGCTTTTGGCGCTGGCGGGGGAAGTGAGCGCACCCGACGCCAAATCAATCCGCATCGACGGCAATGCGGTGGGCCATGTTTCAGCCGGACAGCGCCGCATCATCGGCCTGTGCGCGGTGCCTGAAGAGCGCAACGGGCATGCCGCCGTGCCCGATTTTACGTTAAGCGACAACACGATCCTGACCGCCCGGGCCCGCATGAGGCTGAGTGTGGGCGGGATCATTCGTGCCGGAGCCGCACGGGATTACGCGGGCCATATCATCGATACGTTCGCGGTCATGACCACCGGCCACGGGGCGGTGGCGGAATCCCTTTCGGGGGGCAACCTGCAAAAGTTCATCATGGGCCGCGAAATATTACAAACCCCGGATGTGCTGGTGGTGTGCCAGCCGACCTGGGGCGTTGATGCGGGGGCGGCGGCGGCCATTCATCAGGCTCTGGTGGATCTGGCCGGACAAGGCTCGGCGATTGTCGTCATCTCCCAGGATCTCGATGAGTTGTTGGCCCTGAGCGACAACATGGCCGTGATCAATGAAGGGCGCCTTTCGCGCACACTCAAGATCGGGGAGGTTTCCATCGAGGAGATCGGTCTGCTCATGGGCGGGGTCCATGGTGAGCCTGAATCCAAGACTGAATCAAAGGAGGTGCCCCTTGGCGCTCCTGCTTGAAAAACGCCCCAATCCCAGCCGGGCCATGGTCTATCTGACACCGGTGGTTGCGGTGGTGCTGACCATGGTGGTGGGCGCGGTGATCTTTTCGTTCATGGGATTTAACGGCATTGTCGCGGTGAACGAGATTTTCTTTACCCCCCTGCTCAACCCTCTTAAATGGCAGGATCTGGCGGTCAAATCGGCCCCCCTGATCATTATCGCGGTGGGGCTTTCGATCGGGTACCGGGCCAATGTGTGGAACATCGGCGCAGAGGGCCAGTACATTGTTGGCGGGCTGTCGGCCACCGCTGTGGCGTTGGCGACGGCGGACATGACCGGCTGGTGGATCCTGCCACTCATGGGCCTGGCGGGGATGGCCGGCGGCATGGCGTGGGCTTTTGTGCCGGCGATCTTGCGGGTGCGGCTGAATGTCAACGAAATACTGACCTCGCTGATGCTGGCCTATGTGGCGGTGGAGTTGCTCAATTATCTGGTGTTTGGGCCATGGAAGAGCCCCACGTCGTTCGGCCAGCCGCAGACCATTGCATTTTCCGCCGACCAGTCGCTGCCCTACATCATTCCGGGGACCATTGTGCAACTGGGGGCGCCGATTGCCCTTCTTGTGGCCCTCATTGCCTGGCTTTTGATGAGCCGGTCGATTTTCGGCTTTGAGGTGCGCACCGTGGGCAGCGCACCACAAGCGGCCCGCCATGCAGGGTTTTCCACCGGGCGCACCATCCTTTTTGCGCTGCTGATCGGGGGGGGCCTTGCCGGGCTGGCCGGGATGCTCGAGGTGGCCGGGCCCTTCGGGCGCATGGTGCCGCAGTTTCCGACCGGGTATGGATTTACCGCCATTATCGTTGCTTTTCTGGGCCGGCTGCACCCCATCGGTATTGTTTTTGCCGGGCTGGTTCTGGCCATCACGTTCGTGGGCGGCGAAGTGGCGCAAACCACAATTCAACTGCCCAATGCGGCGGTGGGAATATTTCAGGCAATGATGCTGTTTTTTCTTCTGGCGGGGGACGTTCTGACCCGTTACAGGATCCGGTTCACACGGACCTCCTCTTCTGCGGGGGGGACCTAGCATCATGGACCTGACCATTGCCATGATCATTACGATGGTGGGTGCCTCAACCCCCATTCTGTTTGCCGCAACCGGGGAACTGGTGGTGGAAAAATCGGGGGTGCTCAACCTGGGCATCGAGGGCATGATGCTGTGCGGTGCGGTCATCGGGTTTGCGGTGACCTTTACCACCGGTAATCCGTGGCTGGGTGTTCTCGCGGCGGCGGCGGCGGGGGCCGCTTCGTCGATGATTTTTGCGGTTCTAACGCTTTCGCTTTCGGCCAATCAGGTGGCCACCGGGCTGGCGCTGACCATATTCGGCCTGGGGTTTTCCACCCTGTTCGGCCAGCCCTACACCGGCCGGCCCATTGGCCTGTTCAAATCTGTTTTTCCACCCGAACTGGCTACCGACCCGATCCTGCGGGTGATTTTCGGGTATAGCCCTTTGGTCTATTTTTCAATGATCATGGTGGGTGTGGTGTGGTGGTTCTTATATCGGACCCGGGCCGGGCTGATCCTTAGGGCGGTGGGCGAAAGCGACACATCGGCCCATTCCATCGGCTATTCGGTTACCGGTGTGCGTTATGGAGCGGTCGCATTCGGGGGGGCCATGGCCGGGATCGCGGGGGCCTGTTTTCCGCTGATTTTAACCCCGCAATGGGTTGAAGGACTGACCGGCGGGCGCGGCTGGATCGCCCTGGCGCTGGTGGTATTTGCGTCGTGGAGGCCATTCCGGTTGCTGGCCGGAGCGTATTTGTTCGGCTTAATCGCCACCATGGAGCTTTATGCCAAAGCGGCGGGCGGGCCGTTCCGAATTTTACCCTCTGAACTCTGGGCCAGCCTGCCCTATCTGGCCACCATACTGGTTCTGGTCATGATATCCCTTCGGCGCGAGGGCTCTACAAGCGCGCCGGCGTGCCTGGGCAAGCCATTTTTACCGACAAAATAAAAACCATCCTTTCAAACAACCTGGAGACGACACATGACACAAAAAAAATCAAACCTTAGCCACACACGGCGCAACATCCTCAAAATTGGCGGCGCCGCAGCCGCTCTACCGCTGCTGGGCGGTCGCGCCTTTGCCCAGATGTCCAAGGTCAAGGCAGCCTTTGTGCTCATCGGTACGCCCGACGACAATGGCTGGAATTTTGGCCATGATCTGGGGCGCCTCGATATGCTGGCGGCGCTGGGCGAGGAAAATGTCGAAACAACCGTTGTGACCAACGTGGCGGAAGGCCCGGACAGCGAGCGGGTGTTCCGCGAACTGGCCCAGCAGGGCAATGACATTATCTTTGGCACCAGCTTCGGGTATGGGGATGCGATGCTCAAAGTGGCCAAGCAGTTCCCGGACGTAAAATTTGAGTGGGCCACCGGCTTCAAGACCGCATCGAACCTGTCGATCTACAACGCCAAATTCCACGAGGGGCGCGCGGTGCTGGGCACCATTGCCGGCGCAATGTCGGAGACCGGCGTTGGCGCCTATCTCGGATCTTTCCCGATCCCCGAAGTGTTCATGGGGGTCAATGCCTTCCATCTGGCGGCCCAGAAACAGAACCCCGATTTCGTGACCAAAGTGGTTTATATCGGTTCGTGGTTCGATCCGGCCAAGGAAGCCGATGCCGCCCGGGCCCTCATCGATCAGGGCGTTGACGTGATCACCCAGCATACCGACGGTCCCGCCGCCCTGCAGGTGGCCGAGGAGCGCGGTATTATCGGCGGGTTCGGTCAGGGTGCCGACATGAGCGCGTTTGCACCCAAAGCCCATCTGACGGCCATTATCGACATCTGGGGCCCCTATTACATCAAGGCGGTCAAGTCGATCATGGACGGCAACTGGAAAGAGGGCAGCTCCTGGGAGGGTCTTGCCGCCGGGGAAGTGGTGATCGGTCCTTACAACCCGAAAATTCCCGCCGAAGTGGTGGCCGCCGCTGAAGCTGTTCGGCTGGGTATCATCGATGAAAGCATCCACCCCTATGACGGATTGATTGTCGACACCGAGGGTGTGGTGCGGGCAGAAGTTGGCGACGTTATCGATGACGGGGAATTCTGGGCGGCCGAAGCCTGGTATGCCAAAGGCATCGAGGCCTGACACTAACCAACTAGACTGCGTCATATTTTGATGGAATCAAAACTGCAGTCTAATCCTTTGTTTAAGCGTGTCATTTATCCGATAACCGGTGCCCACTTATCGGTGACACACTCCAGCGCAAAATTTCCGGGGGCGGGGTAATTCCCGCCCCGGGGCTACGGGGGGAAAGCAATATCATGAGCGATCCGGTCGTGATCTGGGAATGGTTCAGCTTTGGCGTTCGCTGGGTCCATATCATTACTGCCATCGCCTGGATCGGGTCGTCGTTTTATTTCATCGCCCTCGACCTGGGGCTAAAGCCAAACCCGAAACTGGCGACCGGGGTCAAGGGCGAGCAGTGGCAGGTCCATGGCGGCGGCTTCTATCACGTCCAGAAATATATGGTCGCCCCGGCTGAAATGCCGGCCCATCTGGTCTGGTTCAAATGGGAAAGTTATGCCACCTGGCTGACCGGCTTTTTGATGCTGGCCATCGTCTATTATGTCGGGGCCGATCTGTTTTTGATCGACCGGAACGTCCTTGACG
>JAADFY010000127.1 GCA_013152625.1 Alphaproteobacteria bacterium | reverse complement strand
GAAGTTGGCGCTGCAATTGAGCGTGGAATCGCCTATATAACGGGTTCCCGCCAACCATAAAGTACCAGAGCGCCCGTGGCCGACCCAACCGACACCCCCCCGCCCGCCGAAAACCCGCCCGCTGATCCGCCCGCCCCGCCGCCCACTGGCGTCAGTCCGGTTTCGATCACCGATGAAATGCGGCGCTCCTATCTCGACTATGCCATGTCCGTGATCGTCTCACGGGCGTTGCCCGATGTGCGGGACGGGCTCAAACCGGTGCACCGCCGGGTGTTGCACGCCATGAACGTGAGCAACAATCACTGGAACCGGCCTTATCGGAAGTCGGCCCGGGTGGTGGGGGATGTGATCGGCAAATACCACCCCCACGGCGAAGGCGCGGTGTATATGTCGCTGGTGCGCATGGCCCAGGATTTTTCCATGCGGGCGCTTCTGGTGGACGGGCAGGGTAATTTCGGCTCGGTGGACGGGGATATGCCCGCCGCCATGCGGTATACCGAAGTGCGCATGCAAAAGGTGGCGACAGCCCTTTTGGATGATATCGACAAGGACACGGTCGATTTTCGCGACAATTACGATAATTCCGAGGTTGAGCCCGTTGTGCTGCCGGCCCGGTATCCCAACCTTCTGGTCAATGGGGCCGGTGGGATCGCGGTGGGGATGGCCACCAATATCCCGCCGCACAATCTGAGCGAAGTGGTGGATGCGACCATTGCCGTTCTCGACAATCCGGCAACTACCATCGATGAACTGATCGAAATCATGCCCGGTCCCGATTTCCCTACCGGAGCGATCATTTTAGGCCGGGCCGGCATTCGGCAGGCCTATGAGACCGGGCGGGGCTCTGTGCTCATGCGCGGGCGGGTGACCATCGAGGAGGTGCGCAAGGACCGCGAGGCGCTGATTATTACCGAGTTGCCCTATCAGGTGAACAAGGCAACCATGATCGAGAAAATCGCCGACATGGTGCGGGACAAGCGCATCGAGGGCATTTCCGATATTCGCGACGAAAGCGACCGTCACGGGATGCGGGTGGTCATCGAGATCAAGCGCGATGCCATGGGCGATGTGGTGCTCAATCAGCTTTACCGGTTCTCCACGCTGCAAACCTCGTTCGGGGTCAATATGGTGGCGCTCAACAGCGGCACCCCCGAACTGATGAACCTCAAAGACGTGTTTGTGGCCTTTATCGCCTTCCGCAAAGAGGTGGTGACGCGGCGGGCAAAGTTCCTTTTGGGCAAGGCCCGGGACCGGGCCCATATTCTGGTGGGGCTGGCGGTGGCGGTGGCCAATGTCGATGAGGTTATTCGGATCATTCGCACCTCGCCGGATCCGGCCACGGCCCGGGCGCGGCTGTTGGAGCGCGACTGGCCTTCCAGCGAGGTGGCTTCTCTTATCCGCCTGATCGACGACCCAAGGCACCGGATCAACGAGGACGGCACGTTCATTCTGTCCGACCTGCAGGTTCGCGCGATCCTTGACCTGCGGCTGGCCCGTCTGACGGCGCTGGGCCGGGAGGAAATCGCCGACGAGTTGAACCCCCTTGGCGTTCAGATCTCGGAATATCTCGAAATCCTGGGTTCCATGGAGCGCATTATCGACATTGTGCGCACGGAACTTAGTGAAGTGCGTGAGCAGTTCGGGGATGCGCGGCGGACCGAAATCACCGATACCGTAGGCGACGTGGACGACGAGGACCTGATCGCCCGGGAAGACATGGTGGTCACGGTCAGTCACGGGGGCTATGTCAAGCGGGTGGCGCTTTCGACGTATCGGGCCCAGAAACGGGGCGGCAAGGGCCGCTCGGGCATGTCCACACGGCAGGAGGATTTTGTCGCCCGGCTGTTTGTGGCCAATACCCACACGCCGATCCTGTTCTTTTCGTCCCGGGGCATTGTTTACAAGATGAAAGTGTGGCGGCTGCCCCTGGCGATGCCCAACGCCAGAGGCAAGGCGCTGATCAATTTATTGCCCCTGGAAAAAGGCGAGCGGATCACCTCGATCATGCCCATGCCGGAGGACGAGGAGAGCTGGGGCGACCTGGACATCATGTTCGCCACCACACGGGGCACGGTGCGGCGCAATTCCCTGGCCGATTTTGTCGCGGTGCGCCAGAACGGCAAGATCGCCATGAAGCTGGACGAGGGCGACGGCATTGTCGGAGTGGAAACCTGCACCACCAGCAATGACATTTTGCTGACCACCGCCCACGGGCAGGCGATCCGCTTTAACGTTGGCGATGTGCGCGTGTTCAAGGGCCGGGATTCCACCGGGGTGCGCGGCATCCGGCTGGGACAAAAGGGCGGCGATACCGACCGGGTGATTTCCATGGCGGTGCTGCACCGGTTTGAGGCTGATCCTGCCGAACGTACCGCATTCTTGAAAATGAGCCGGGCGGTGCGCGGGGAAGTCGACGATGGCACCATGGAAGAAGGCGAGGCGCCGGCGGGCGAGCTTGGCCCCGAGCGTTACGGTCAGATGGGCGCGGCGGAACAATTTATCCTGACCGTTTCTGAAAACGGGTATGGCAAACGCACCTCAAGCCACGAATATCGGGTGACCGCTAGGGGCGGCAAGGGAATCGTCGCCATGACCGTCAATGATCGTAACGGGCCGCTGATTGCCTCGTTCCCGGTCAGTTCGGAGGATCAGGTGATGCTGGTGACCGATGGCGGCCAAATGATCCGCACGCCGGTGGAGGGCGATAAACCCATCCGCATCGTCTCAAGGGCCTCCCAGGGGGTGATCCTGTTCAACACCGCAAAGGGCGAAAAAGTGGTCTCGGTGGAGCGTATCAGCGAGCCCGAAGACGAACAGGATGAAGACGAACATGACACTGATGACCAGAACACCGATGATACCGGCAACAGCGGCGATGACGGAGGACCTGACGCGGCTGGCGGGAGCGATCCGGAATAGGGGCCGCCGAGCCTACTTGCCATGTGCGCCGGGCCTACTTGCCATGTGCGCCGAGCCTACTTGCCTTGTGCGCCGAGCCGTGACAAAAACCGTTTGCGATTTTAGCGCGCCCGAATACTGTTGGCCAAGCAACATCAGGTAACATCAGGTATCATGCCAGAACGCGTGGGGTTTTATCCCGGTTCTTTTGACCCGGTCACCAACGGCCATCTCGATGTGATCGAGCGGGCCTGCAAGCTGGTGGACCGACTGATCGTCGGCTTTGGCGCCAATGTGCGTAAAACACCGCTGTTGAGCGATGCGTTGCGGCTGGAGTTACTGCGCCAGACATCCTCACCCATTGCCGCGCGTACCGGGGTGGAAATATCGTTCATGGATTTCGACGGGCTCATGGTCCAGGCCTGCCGGCAAGTGGGGGCCAATCTGATCATTCGCGGCCTTCGGGACACCACCGACTATAATTATGAAATGCAAATGGTTGGGATGAACTCCCAGATGGCGCCGGATTTACAAACCGTGTTTGTACCTTCGAGCCCCCATGTGCGACATATCTCGGCCACGCTTGTGCGCCAGATCGCACATATGGGCGGTGATATCTCCGCCTTTGTCCCCTCCATCGTGTTGAAAGCGCTCTCAAATGACGAATAATGCAAACCCCGCCCTCAAGAAAATCACCGGATTTCTGGTGCTTGCCGTCGTCCTGATTTTCGGCGGCTGGGTCTATTGGGTCTCCACCAGTGCCGATGTGGCTGAAGCTTCCGCTGATGTGGCGACCATGATGCCGCCAATCCCTGAAGGCATTGAGCCGGTGCTTTTGGAACTCGAACTCAAAAGCGGGACGGTGGTTCTCGAACTGCGGCCCGATCTCGCCCCTGGCCATGTGGCGCGCATAGTCGAGCTGGCCAATCAGGGATTTTATGATGGATTGCTGTTTCACCGGGTGATCGAGGGGTTCATGGCCCAGACCGGTGATCCGCAAGGCACGGGAATGGGCGGTTCTGATCTGCCGGATCTGGCGGCGGAATTTAACGCCGCGCCGTTTATTCGTGGCACCATCGGCATGGCCCGGGCTGCAAGCCCGAATTCCGCTAACTCGCAGTTTTTCATCAATCTCGATGATGCCCAGTTTTTGAACGGGCAATATACCTTGTTCGGCTATGTTAAATCCGGCATGGAATTTGTCGATCAGATCAAGCTGGGGTCCCGGGCCGACAATGGCGCCGTGACGGACCCGGACGCTATTGTGTCCCTGCGCGCTATCGGCCAATAATCCTGAACAACCCGAATTAAACGGAGAACGCTGGTGTCAGACCCGGAAAATACCCTTGTGCTTGAAACCTCCAAAGGGACGGTTACCATTGAAATGCGCCCGGACCTGGCGCCCAGCCATGTGGCGCGGATCAGGGAACTGGCGGGAGAAGGATTTTACGATGGGATCAAGTTCCATCGGGTGATCGAGGGGTTCATGGCCCAGACCGGCTGCCCCGACGGCACCGGCACCGGCAGTTCGGACAAACCCAACCTTAAAGCGGAATTTTCATCGGAAGTGCATGTGCGCGGCACCTGCTCCATGGCCCGCTCGCAAAGCCCGGATTCGGCCAATTCGCAGTTTTTCATCTGTCTGGCCGAGGCTCCGTGGCTGAACAACCAGTATTCGGTCTGGGGGCTGGTGACCGATGGAATGGATGCCATTGACCAGTTGGCCAAGGGCGAACCGGTGCCCGAGCCGGACAATATCGTTTCCATGAAGGTGGGCACATAAGAAACGCGGCCCGAGTTGGACGTCGATCTTTTTGATTTTGATTTGCCACCGGAGCGGATTGCCCTGGCACCCGCCCGGCCCCGGGACAGTGCGCGCATGCTTGAGGTGGCGGCAAACGGGCACCTGACCGATGGCCGCGTTACCGACCTTAAAACCCGATTGCGCCCCGGCGACCTGCTGATCGT
>JAADFY010000126.1 GCA_013152625.1 Alphaproteobacteria bacterium | reverse complement strand
ATGCGCGCACCCGTTTGCTCTGCCTTGAAAACACGGTCGGCGGTCGGGCGATTGGGATGGATAAATTGCGCGAGGTTTCCACTTTGGCCAGGGCACAGGGGATACAGGTTCATCTCGACGGCGCGCGGTTTTTCAATGCCGTGCGGGCGCTGAACTGCGAACCTGAAGAACTTGGCGGTGTTGCCGATACAGTCTCGGTATGCCTTTCGAAAGGGCTTGGGGCGCCGGCCGGTTCGGTGCTGGTGGGCGATACGGCCAGTATTGGGCAGGCGCGCCGCCATCGCAAGATTTTGGGTGGCGGCATGCGTCAGTCGGGGGTGCTGGCGGCTGCGGGGTTATACGCGCTGGAGCACAATATAAAGAGCCTGGACGATGATCACCGGCGGGCGGAGCGCCTGGGGGAGGGGTTGCGGGCCCTTGATGCGGGCCGGGTCAGGGTGTGCACCAACATGGTCTATTTTACACCGGCGGCAGAGCATCTGGTCCCGCTTGGCGCCCATATGGCGAAAAACGGGATTTTGATTGGCGGTCAGTCGCCGGCCATTCGACTGGTGTTGCATCGGGATGTGGATGATGGTGGGCTGGATCAGGCCATTGAAGGTTTTCGGTCGTATTTTCGGGCCCTGTGAGCGGGGTTGCTGGCCGGCGCTACCGCTGCAGGTGGCAAACGGACAGCAAAAAGTGCATGTTCGATAAAAGCGATTACTCAAATGCCACAAACTATTGAATTTATTCACGATATTTGCTTTGACGAATTGCCCTCCCATGTGGTTCACGAGGCGGTGCGCTGTCTGGCGGATACTTTAGGCGTTGCGGCAGGGGGGTCGCAAACCTCCCTGTCACGGATCATTCGGGAGCACGCCGCTGGCCAATTTGGCGGTGATGGCGCGCGTTTGTGGTGGGACGGGCGCCAGGTCAGTGCGGCGGGAGCGGCGTTGGCCAATGGCATGACCATCGATGCTCTGGATGCCCATGATGGCCATAAACTCACCAAGGGCCATGTGGGGTGCGGGGTAATTCCGGCGTTGATTGGCCTGATGCAGGCCGAGGGCAAAACAGGGGCGAAGGAACTGCTGACCGGTGTTGTCGTGGGCTACGAAATCGGCACCCGGGCCGGTATCGCCCTGCACGCGACGGCCAGCGATTATCACACCTCGGGGGCCTGGATTGCCCTGGCAGCAGCCGCGTTGGGGGCCCGCCAGCTTGGTCTGAACCACGATCAGACCCGCGAGGCGATCGGGATTGGCGAATATCACGGTCCACGCAGCCAGATGATGCGGTGTATTGATTCCCCGACAATGGTCAAGGACGGCTCGGGGGGGGGGGCGATGGCGGGCGTATCGGCGGCCTATCTTGCCCGGGATGGATTTACCGGTGCGCCGGCAATTACCATGCAAGATGAGGCACTGGCCCATATCTGGGATGACCTTGGCCGGAACTGGCGCATCTGTGAGCAATATATCAAGATTTATCCGGTGTGCCGCTGGGCGCAGCCGGCGGTGGAAGCCGTGCTGGGACTGGCCGGCAAACACGTGTTTGAAGCCGATGAAATCGAGAGCGTGGAGATCGAAACCTTCCATGAGGCAAAACGCCTTCACAACGTGCCTCAAACCACCGAGCAGGCCCAGTATTCCTTGCCATTTTCGGTGGCGGCGGCGCTGGTGCGGGGCACAATCGGCGTGGCCGAAGTCACCCGGGACGGTCTAAAGGACCGGCAGATCATGGGTTTGACAAAAAAAGTCAGTATTACGGAATGCGACCGGTTCAATCAGGAGTTCCCGGCCCGCCGGTTCGCCCGGGCGAGGGTGCAGTTGCGCGACGGTCGGATATTGACCTCCCCGGCCACGGAGGCCAAAGGTGATCCGGAGAACAAGCTTGGCGATGAGGTTGTGTGGTCGAAATTTTATGGCCTGACCTCACCCGTGCTTGGCGATGAGGGGGCCCGCGATCTCGCCCGGGCCATTGGCGCCCTGCCCGAAGGCGGCAGCACGGCCCATGTGTTCGATCTTGTTTGCCAGCGTAGGGGGAATGCGTGATGCCAACCGGTAGCGGTGCCATGGTCGATGGGCGCCAGGCCAACTTTGTCGCCGGCAAGTGGGTGGCCTCCGATGAAGTCATCGACAATATAAACCCGGCCACGGGGGAAAGTTTTGCCGCCATTTCCATGGCCGGTCTGGCCGATCTGGAGCGCTCGGTGGCCGCCGCGCAAAGGGTCCATGAGTCTCGCCTTATGTACGAATTGGCGCCGCACAAACGGGCGGCCATGCTGCACTCGATTGCCGATGCGTTAAATTCGCTAAAACCTGACGGTGCGCGCCTACTCTGCCTTGAAAGCGGAAAAAGGCTGCGCGATGCTGAGGACGAGTTTGACGAGGCGGTGCGATATTTTCGCTACTATAGCGGCATAGCGGACAAACTGGAGGGGCGCAGTATTCCCCTCGGTTCGGGATATATCGATTATACCGTTCATGTGCCCTACGGGGTAACCGCGCATATTGTTCCATGGAATTTCCCGCTGTCGATTGCCGCCCGTTCTCTGGCGCCGGCGCTGGCTACCGCCAATACCGCTGTCGTCAAAGTGCCCGAACTGGCACCGATGGCGGCCCTGCTGCTTGGCCGGGCATGTGAAATGGCCGAAGTGCCCGAGGGCGCGGTCAGCATACTGTGCGGATCGGGACCCCTGATCGGCGGCGCATTGGTCAATCACCCCAGCGTGCAACAGGTGGCATTTACCGGTTCGGTTCCGGTGGGCCAGAAAATACTGGCTGATCTGGCACACCGCGTGGTGCCCTCGGTGGTGGAACTTGGCGGAAAGTCGGCTGGAATTGTCGCCCGGGACGCAAATATGGCGCGGGTGCTCGACAGCATTTACTGGGGGATATTCTTTAATGCCGGGCAGGTGTGTTCGGCCCTGTCGCGCCTGATTGTCCCCCGGGAAATGCAGGACGAAATCGTCGGCCGGATCGAGGAAAAAATCGCCGGATTTTCCGTCGGCAACGGCCTGGAAAATCACGACATAACGCCGGTAATTTCCGAGGCGCATCAGGAGCGGGTTCTGGCGGCAATTGACGGCGGGATCAGTCAGGATGGAAGGCTCGTTTGTGGTGGCCACCGATTGAATCGGGCTGGATATTTCGTCGCTCCGACGATTTTTGCCGATGTTGACGTGGAAATGACGGTAGCGCAAAAAGAAATATTCGGACCTGTTCTGGTGGTCCAGCCCTATGATCGTGACGAAGAGGCATTGGCCATTGCCAACGGCACGGATTTTGGTTTGGCCGCCGGCATATTCACACAGGATATCGACCGGGCCGGCTGGTTCAGTGATCGGCTCAATGCCGGTCAGATTTATGTCAATGAGTGGTACGCGGGCGGGGTCGAGACGCCATTTGGCGGCACCGGGATGTCGGGAAACGGACGCGACAAGGGCCAGGAAGCTATTTTCAATTATGTCCACACCAGAAATGTGGCAATCCGGCTGGCATAAGGGCGTCAGAGGGGCATTTTTTCCCGTGGGAAGAACCCCGGGCCCACCCGGATTGTGGGGAGACGTGGGGTCCGGGATCACGGGATAATCCCAGGAGGGATTAAGCGCGGCGCTTTGGCGGGCGATGGCAATTGTGGGGTAAATTCCATGGGAGCCAGTGCGCCAGTGATCCAGAACCCGCCCCGATGACGGTCGCATCCGACCGGGGGGGGGTGGAAATCGCCCGGCGATTTGCGTTATGTTGCCCCCCGGATTCCTGATGAGTAACGGCAGCTTTGCAGCCCGGAACTTAAAACGCGGTTCTGATGACAAACCACTGATTGCCAGCGCCCTGTTTGAGGTATTGCCAAGTAAAATTTTACTTTTTTCGATGTCGCAAAACCAATACCGATCAGTATCTGGCGCCCAAAAACGGATAGTGGAAAAGCCAGTCTGAAAAACGACCGCTTCCGGGCCGGATCCGGGCTCAAAAAGCTGTGCGCACCGGTTCTCAAACTCCCGATGATTTCATCACCTGTTTCGTCTCGAAACCGGGCGATGCCCACCGGCTTTTCCATGCTTTTTCGCAAGGTCCGGGTGCCGCAAACAGCGGGCCGGCGGATCGGTCGGTGCCTTGACAAACAGGGTCCGACATGGGGCATTTTCAGCGACGAACGAAGTGGTCGTTCAGATATCCGCATCGCCAGACGGTGCTAAAATCAGCGTTAAGAGGAGTAAATTTATGACTATGAACCGACGATTATTCGCCATTGGCGCCGGACTGGCATTTGCACTGTCAGCCAGCGCGTCATTTGCCGGCGAAGCGCTCGACCGGGTAATGGCCAATGGGGTCCTGAAAGTGGCAACCGATGCCAGTTGGGCCCCGCAATCATTTTTGAATGACAATAATGAAATGGATGGCTTCGATGTGGATGTGGCGCGCGAGATCGCGAGCCGCCTTGGCGTAGAGGTCGAATTTGTAACGCCGGCATGGGATATAATCACCGCGGGCAACTGGCGGGGCCGCTGGGATATTTCGGTGGGTTCCATGACCCCGACCATCGGGCGCGCCGAGGTTTTGAGTTTCCCCGCTGTTTATTACTACACGCCGGCAGCGATCGCAGTTCACGCTGACAGTCCCTACCAGGCGATCGATGACTTGAATGGCGAAAAAATCGGGGCGACGACCGCATCGGTTTTCGAGCTTTATTTGCAAAAGGACCTGGAAATCGATGCCGAGGGCGTCCCTTCGTTTGAGTATCAGGTAACCGCTGGTGAAATGAGGTCGTACAAGGACAGCACGGCTGCCATGGACGATCTGCGGCTCGGCGATGGCGTGCGCCTCAACGCAATGGTTGGCTCCCTGCCGGCAATCAAAGCGGCCATCGACGCCAATTATCCGCTGCGCATTCTCGGCGAA
>JAADFY010000125.1 GCA_013152625.1 Alphaproteobacteria bacterium | reverse complement strand
TGGCATTGTAATTGCATCGGATCGATCCTGAAAGAACGAGTTGGCCCGCGGGGCCCTTAGCAAGGAGACGATCATGGGTATTTACGGGGCACTGGCCACCGCGGTTACAGGACTTCGGGCGCAAGCTTTCGCGCTGGAGCTGATCTCGGGCAATATCGCCAACTCGCAAACCACTGGTTTCAAGCGCATCGAGGCCGACTTTGTCGATCTGATTCCCGATGCCCCGCCCCGGCGCCAGACCGCCGGCGCGGTGATCGCCCAGGCCCGGAGCACCAACGATGTGCAGGGCGATATCGTGGTCGCCTCCCGGGAGACCTATCTGGCGGTCAACGGCACGGGCTATTTTGTGGTCGCTGAACAGATTGGGGCCAATGACGGCAATTCGGTGTTCGGCGGCACCGACTTTTACACCCGCCGGGGCGACTTTGAAATCGACAGGAACGGCTATCTGGTCAATGGCGGCGGCTATTTCCTCAAAGGCTTGCCCATCGACGCCGATACCGGCAATATTTCGGGTTCGGTGCCCCAGGTCATTCAGCTTTCCAACGCTTTTTTGCCGGCGGTGGGCACTTCGCGGATCGACTATCAGCTCAACCTGCCGCAGTTGCCAAAGACCGTGGCTTATGACGAGCTCCAGCCGGGTTCAGAACTCATGGATGCCGCTGACTTTGTGGCAACCGCACCCGATGTGACGGCAACCGCCACCGGCGCAGCGCTGACAGGCACCGACAATGCGGCGACCGCCATGGTGGCGGGGGAATCCATGTCCGTCAATGTGGACGGGACCGCGGTTATCTTTGACTTTTTCGATGGCAATGCGGGCGCTTATGCGGGGGCCAATATCGGCATTGACGTGCAGACCGTGGCCGCGGTGGATATCGACACGGCTCTGGCGGCGGTGCAGGCCGGGCTCAGGGCCAATGGCGGCGCGGCGGCGGCCGACGCGACCGTTGCGCTTAACGGGGGCAATGCGGAGGTCACGCTTGGCACCAATACAACCGGTTCGTTCAACCTTACGGACGGTTCGACCGGGCTGGGGCTGACCGACGGCACCTATGTTCCCATCGACAGCTCGTTGCTGGTGCGGGTGCCCGAAGTGCAGGGGTCCGACACCAATACATTTTTGAACCAGTCCATCGCCGGTGGCGCGGTCACGGTTTATGCGGACAATGGTTCGCCAGTGAATGTGCAATTGCGCTGGGCCAAGATCGACGCTGAGGACAGTGGCGGTACCGACACCTGGAACATGTTTTATCTGTATGACGGGGATGCCCAGGGGACTGATCCGGCCTGGATCAACTCGGGGCAGGATTATGTGTTTGGCGCCGACGGCTCGCTTAATCCCGACATTTCGTCGGTCACACTGACCGGGCTGGAGGTCAACGGGGTGTCTCTTGGCAACATGGTGCTCGACCATGGCAACAATGGTGTCACCCAGTTTTCCGACGCCAACGGCACCACCCAGGTGACCGAACTGGCCCAGAACGGGTATACGGCGGGTGAATTCCTGTCGGTTTCGGTCTCCAATACCGGTCGTATTCTGGCCAACTACAACAACGGCCAGGTGGTGGAACTGGCCCAGGTGGTCACGGCAACCTTTAACGCTGAGAACCAGCTGGGCCGGCTGGACGGCGGCATCTTTACCGCCACATCGGAAAGCGGCCAGCCGATCCTTAACAGTGATGCGAAGATCCTGGGTTCGTCGCTGGAGAATTCCAACACCGACATATCAGAGGAATTCACCAAGCTGATCGTAACCCAGCAGGCCTATGCGGCAGGGACCAGAATTGTCTCGACATCAGACGAAATGCTGCAAGAGGCCCTGAACATGGTCCGGTAGACGGGCCAGTCAATAGCGGGCGGGCCGGTGACACGCCGGGCCGCCCCGTACTCATGATTTTTGGAGCGGCGCGATGGGTTTGAGCACATCGATAACGACGGCGTTGAGTGGACTGAGTGCAGCTCAGGCCGGGCTCGAGGTGGTGTCGCGCAACGTCGCCAACGCCGGCACCCCGGGATACAACAAACAATCCCTGGCCCTTGTGGACACCGGATCCGGTTCAAACTGGAGCGCCCGGGTCCAGGGCGTTCAGCGCGCCTTCGATCAGGCGTTGCAGTCCCAGGTCAATCTGGAAAGCGGCCGGGCGGGCTATACTTCGGTCATGGCGGATTTTTTATCCCGGCTTGATCTGCAACTGGGCCGACCGGGGGAGCCGAACTCGCTGGACAGTGTATTTTCCCGCTTTGAGAACGGGCTGAACAACCTGACCGCCAGCCCGGACGATTATGCCACCCGCGCCACGTTCATGGCCGATGCGACCTCCATCGTTGGCACCTTGAATTATTTAAGCGATGCCATTCAGACGCTACGGGGGGACGCGGAGGCCCGGATTGCCTCCGATGTGAGTGATCTGAACCGGATGCTTCCGGCCCTGGCCGACATCAACGCACAACTCGCTGACAGCACCATCAGGGATGCCGGCAAGGCCGCCCTGCTCGATGAGCGCGACCGGCTGATTGGCGAAGTGGGTCAGATTGTCGACATTCGGGTCAGCTATGACGGCAATGGTGCGGCGCTGGTTCAGACCCAGTCCGGGCTGGGGCTGGTGGACGCATTGCCGACCCGGTTCGAGTTTGCCCGTTCCGGCGGGCTGGCCGCGACCATTTCCCAGGAGGCCGGCAATATCGGCACGCTGCGGGCCACCACCGCCGCCGGGATGGATATCGATATTTTAGCCAATAACGTGCTGCAATCGGGGCGGCTGGCGGGCCTGTTTGAGCTGCGCGATGAGGTGCTGGTGACCGCCCAGGCGCAGATTGACGAAGTGGCTGCGGGCCTGGCGCAGGCCATGTCCAGCGTTTCAGTTCCCGGCACTGCGGTTTCCCAGCCCGGCGGGGACGGATTTGAGATCGATCTTTCGGGCGTGCAGCCGGGCAATTCGTTTCTCCTGAATTATGTGGAAAACGGCAATCCGGTTTCGGTCAATGTGGTGCGCGTCGACGATCCGGCAAAGCTGCCCATGGATATGGTGGACGCAAATGGCGTGCGCACCATCGGGCTGGATTTTTCCGGTGGTGTCGGCGCGGTTGCCACCGCCCTGCAAACGGCGCTCGGGCCGGGCCTGGCAATCACCAACCCGTCGGGGGCCATGCTTGAGGTTCTCGATGACGGGCTGGCGGGGACCACCGATGTTTCCGCGCTTTCCGCCAGTGTGACTTCGACGGTTGCCCAAGGCGCCGGAATGGGGCTTAACCTGTTCATCGATGAAGCAAACGGGGCCTTTACCAACAGCCTGGACGGGCAGACCCAGAAGCTGGGATTTGCCAGTCGTATACGGATCAATTCGGCCATTGTTGCCGACAATGCGTTGCTGGTTCAGTTTGATGCGGGCACCTCCCTTGGTGACGCCACCCGGCCAAACTACCTGCTGGACCAGTTGCGGGGCCTCAAATTTGATGTGGACGGTGCCACCGGGTTCAGCGCCACGGGCTATGGAAGCTCCGGCAATGTGCTTTCGATCATTCAGAATACCCTGAACTATCAGGGCAACTCCATTGCGGCGGCGGAAGCAAACCAGTCGTCGCAAAGCCTGATCATGGACGCGATCGGGGAACGGGTGAGTTCGGCGACGGGGGTTAATGTGGATGAGGAAATGGCCCGGCTCATGGAACTGCAAACCGCCTATGCGGCCAATGCCCGGGTGGTGACCATCGTTAAAGAACTCATGGCCGCCCTGATGGCGTTATAGGGGAGGGGGACAAGTGAATATCAACAATGCCCTTTTTCCGGTAAACAGATCCGCCGGCGGTATTTCCAACATGCGCGAACAATTTGTGCGCCTGCAACAGCAACTGGCCACCGGGCGCGAGGCGCAAACCCTGTCCGAGCTTGGCCCCGACCGCATGGCTTCCCTGACAATTCGCGCCCGCCTGGAGGGCATTGGCGCCTACGGGCAGAATATCGATTTAGTGAAAATCCGGCTCGAAATGATGGGCCAGGTCATGGAACGGCTCGATGCGCTGGAAAGCGAAGTGCGCGCTTCGACCTCAGGCGGCTCGCTTGAAACGAATGGTCCGGGTGCCTCGCAGAGCACGTATCTGGGCGAGACGCGGATGCGCGAAGTCATTGAATTGCTCAATGCCGATGTGAACGGGCGTTATCTGTTTGGGGGCGTGGCCACCGAAGCGCCGCCCGTTGCCAGCTATGAGGCGATGATGAACGGGGCCGATGGCCGCGAAGGGTTCATCAACATCATGAGCCAGCGCCAGCAGGCCGACCTTGGAGCGGGTGAAATGGGGCGGCTGGAGGTCAGCCGGGTAAATACCGCCATTACCTTGAGCGAAGACGGGGCGCATCCGTTCGGCATGAAGCTTGACAGTGTCTCATCGCCGGCGCCGATTACGGTAACCCAGCCCGCCGGGTCGCCCCAATCCCTGGGCATAGATTTTACCGGGCAGCCAGCCGAAGGGCAGGTCATAAATATCGGATTTACCCTGCCGGACGGCACCACTGAGCAAATTGAAATGATCGGGGTAACCGGCCCGGTGCAAAACGCCAGCGAGTATCTAATTGGCGGTACGCCGGTGGCGACTGCGGCAAATTTCGAAGTGGCCCTGAACGCCGCCATTGCCGAAACAGCGGCAACCAGCCTTGTCGCCGCATCTAATTTCGCCGCCGCCGCCGACTTTTTCACCGGCGCGGGCGAAGCGCCGCAACGGGTGGACGGGCCCCCTTACGACAGTGCAACGGCATTGGTGGCCACAAACGACAGCGAAATCGTTGGCTGGTACAATGGTGCCGAGAGCGGCGATCCGAGGCGGGCCGTCATGGTGCGGGCCGATGAATTCACCGATGTGCCATATGGCGTGCAGGCCAATGAAAACGGGCCGGCCCTTCTGATGCGCTCCCTTG
>JAADFY010000124.1 GCA_013152625.1 Alphaproteobacteria bacterium | reverse complement strand
GGGGCCATAGTGATGTTCGGATTTTTTGAACAGGGGCAAAACATCATCCCACCCCCAGCCGGTATTGCCCATCTGGCGCCAGCGGTCATAGTCGGCGGCCTGGCCGCGCATATAGATCATGCCATTGATCGAGGAACAGCCGCCCATGACCTTGCCCCGGGGATAAATCAGCTCACGCCCGTTCAGCCCCGGTTGCGGCACGGTGTTAAAACACCAGTCCACGGACGGGTCGCCAATGCAGTGCAAATAGCCCACCGGCACATGGATTTGCAGCCGGCTGTCGGAACCCCCCGCCTCAATCAGCAACACTTTGCGCGAGGACCGGGCGCTTAAGCGATTGGCGAGAACGCAACCCGCCGAGCCGGCACCGACAATGATAAAATCATATTCGCCGATGTCTTACTGGCCAAAGTCTTGCTGGCCAAAGTCTTGCTGGCCGATGTTGCGGGGTTCGCTGGTGGTCATTTCGGGCTCTCAAGCTTTCCAGCCAACAGGCAAATCCGCCTCAAGAAAGAGGATTTTGGGCGATTGAACAAGCCGAAAACGATTTATGCCCGCATGTCACGGAACGGGGGCGTGCCGCGATTGTCAGCGGGCCTTAAAAAACTTTGTTTTTTGGCGTGGCGCCATCGCGCACCCGGCGGCAATTCTCAAACGCGACATGCAGGCTGCGTGCCAGTGTTTCAGGCGTTAGCCAGCTCACATGCGGGGTGACAATAACATTTTCCAGTCCAAGCAGCTTATTGTCAGCGGGGGCCGGTTCGCTGGCAAACACATCCAGCCCCGCCGCCCGCAAATGGCCTGATTTGAGCGCTGCGACCAACGCGGGTTCCGAGACCAGCCCACCCCGGGCGGTATTGATCAACACACTGCCCGGTTTCATGCGGGCCAGCGCCCTAGCGTCGATCATGTTTTCGGTTTGTGGGGTAAGCGGCACATGAAGCGAGACGATATCCGCCTCGCCGAGCAGATCGCCCAGCGATTTTTCAGTCACACCCGTTGCGGTAACGCCAGTTTTGTCGGTGGCCAGTACGGTGGCCCCGAACGCATTCAGAATAGGGGCCAAAAGCGAACCGACACGGCCAAACCCCACCAGGCCAACCACCCGACCGGCCAACTCGCCGGATTGATCAAACTGCGCCGGTTCGAGTTTCCAGCCCCGTCCCGAGCGCGTTGCCTTGTCCAGAAATACCAGCCGCCGCAGCGCTGCCAACATGAGCATGATCGTTAATTCGGCCACGGCCCGGGAATTGGTTCCGGGCATATTGGCGACCGCGATATTTCGCGCCTTGGCCGCCTCCAGGTCAATGGTGTCGACGCCGACGCCGATTTTCTGGATCAGCCGGAGACGGGGTGCTGCGGCAATTACCGCCGCTGTGACCGGCTCAAGCACATGCAGCAGGACCTCGGCATCGCGCATTTCCGCTGCAAACCGGGCCGTGTCGGTCTCGTCCACCACACACACGCTCAGCCATTCGGGCGCCTCCGCCGCAATCATGCGGCAAAATTCGGGGCTGGCCCGGTATTGTAACACGGCCTTCATTGCGCCCGCCTTCCTGTTGTTGCCATTTCGGGCGACAGGACGCTATTGGCAAAACCGGCCCGTCCGGCCAGTTTTTCTTCAATCCGCAAAGCCTCGTTCCACTTGGCCATGCGCTCGGAGCGGGCAAATGATCCTACCTTCAACTGACGCACCCCCCACCCGACCGCCAGGTGCACAATGGTCGTGTCCTCGGTTTCCCCCGATCGGGCCGATAAAATGGATGTCCAGCCGGCCTGTTGCGCCGCCTCGAACGCGTCTCTGGTTTCGGTGAGCGTTCCGACCTGATTGGGCTTGACCAGAAGGGCGTTGCAGGCGCCGATTTCCGCGGCACGCCGGACGCGCTCGGCGCTGGTGACCAGATAGTCATCGCCAACGATCTGTGTGCGGTGCCCCAATGCCGCGGTAATTGCCACCAACCCGTCTTCGTCGTCTTCGGCCAAAGGATCCTCGATGGATACGATGGGATAGCGGGCGGCCCAGCCGACAAGAAGTTCAATCATTTCCGCACTGGTCAGCGATCTGTTGTCGACCCCGAGCCGGTAGGTGCTGCCGGTGCGAAATTCCGAAGCTGCCACATCCAGCGAGATCGCCACTTCTTCCCCCGCCCGGTAACCGGCGCGCTCGATGGCCTGCACCAGAGTTTCCAGCGCAGCCTCGTTGGTGCTGAAATTGGGCCAGAACCCGCCTTCGTCGGCCACACCGCCAAGCTGGCCTTTTTCCTCCATCAGCAGCCCCGCCTGACGGTAGACATCGGCGGTCCATTCCAGCGCCTGGGCAAAACTGCCAGCGCCCGGGCAAACCACCATGAAATCCTGAACATCCACCCGCCGGCCAGCGTGGGCTCCGCCGCCGAAAATCTGGATTTCCGGCAAAGGCAGCACCGGCGGCTGGTCTTTGAGCAGATATTGCCACAAGGCCAGCCCCTGATCCGCCGCTGCCGCATGTGCCACCGCCATGGATACCGCAATTGTGGCATTGGCCCCCAGCCGGCTTTTGTCCCGGGTTCCGTCAAGTTCGATCAGCACCCCGTCGACGGCGGCCTGATCGGCGGCGTTTGTGCCGCGCAACCCATGCCCGATTTCACCATTTATGTTAGCCACGGCCTTGTTAACACCCTTGCCGCCAAACGCAGTGCCACCATCTCTCAGATCCACCGCCTCGCCCGAACCGGTGGACGCCCCCGCCGGAGCAATGGCCCGCCCGTGGGCGCCCGAAGCCAGATGCACCTCGGCCTCAACGGTGGGGTTACCGCGGGAATCCCAGACCCGGCGCCCCAGAACTGCACTGATTTGATGTCTGCTCATAATACTACCTCGCGATGCCAGATGGCGGCGATTTTTTCAAGATCGGGTTCGGGATGCTTCAGCAAAACACCCGCCGTTTCGCGAACCGAGCGTTTTGATCGGGCATCGCCCAGATATTCGACAGGGGATTTTCCATCCACACGGGCCAGAAGCAGGGCGGGCAGCAGGGTGGCGGTCCGTTTCCGGTGGGCGGCGGCGGGTTCCCAGTCAATCCCGGCCTCATAGGCCAAAGAAAGGGCGCGATAACAGGCAAGAAATGCCGGCGCGGCGGTGGGCACCCACACCGCCTTTAACAGCAAATGGCAAAGGCAGAACGCGAGGTCAAAGGCCGGATCGCCGTACCAGGCGCATTCCGCGTCAAGAAAAACAGGTCCGGCGGGCCCCACCAGAATATTCTTGGGGCTGATGTCTCCATGCACGAGGGCTAATTTGGTCTGCGCCGTGCGGTTTGCCAGATCGTCAAGGCGGTCGGCCAGATGGGGATTGCGTCTGGCGCTGGCAAGGAAATAGGGTTCGAGCCGCAGGGCAAAAAACATATCGTTGGACCCGAACCTGCCGGCGAGCGCATCATCGCCGGCGGTTGCCGAATGAATTTGCGCAAGGATTGTACCAACCCGGGCCGCAAACTCCCGGTCGGCGTCCGCTGTTTTCAGGCTATCTTTCCAGATGCGATTTTCGCCCGGTTCGAGATATTCCATGACGAACAACCCCGATGCCCGGTCTTCGGCAATCAGCTTTGGTGTGCAGCCGGGCACCCGGTCTGCCACGACGCGCATCCATTCCGCTTCATTGCCGTTGCGCTCAACGGGTGCCTCCCACACCTGCTCAACCTTTAACCGCGCCCGGGCCCGCTTGACGCATACGGCGCCAATTGCCAGCTCGACCCGCCAGATATCCGAGGACACCCCCCCCTCCAGCGCCACCATTTGCGGCGTCTCGCCGGGTCCGGCCAGGCCAAGCCGGCGCAGGGAATGTATTACATCGGCCTCCTCGTTTTCCCCCGATGCACGCGCGTTCATGGATGGTGCCGGTCGTGTCACCCGTCTATTCCCCCGTCACGGGATTGCTCAACACCCCGATGCCATCAATTTCAATCTCGATGATGTCGCCGGGTGTCATGTGGCCGACCCCGGCGGGTGTTCCGGTGATGATAATGTCACCGGGCAGCAAGGTTATGCCCTGGCTGAGATAGGACACCAGATACGCCACTGAAAACAGGAGATCGGAGGTGTTGATCCTTTGGCGGACGACGCCGTTCACCCGGGTTTCAAGGTTCACATTGGTCGGGTCGAGGTCCGTTTCGATAACCGGCCCCAAAGGGCAGAACGTGTCGTAGCCCTTGCCCATCAGCAGGCAGCCCATGGCCATTTCCGCGTGTTGAACCGGCCGGTTACTGACATCGTTGGCGCAGGTATAGCCAAGAACGGCGGACAGGGCTTCGGCTTCGGTAAGATTGCGGGCGGTGCGGCCTATGACAACAGCCAGTTCACCCTCGAAGTGAACATCGTGGCTTTTCGGGGGAAGAATGATCGCGTCCCGGGGACCGACAACGGTTGTGCCCGGCTTCATGAACAGCATCGGCAGTTCGGGGGTCTTCTGGCCGCCTTCCTTGATGTGGGAGACATAATTGAGCCCGGCGCCGAATATGCGCGGGGCGGGCACGGGCGCCAATATTGTAACGGCATCGATCTGGTCAATGGTGCCCTCCGGCTCCCGAGCGCCGAACGGGTCTCCCGTGAGCCGGTGCAATTGGCCTTCATTTTTCAGGATACCGTAATGTTCCTGCTGGTCGATAGTGTAACGCACTATTTTCATTTCATTTCCCCGGTTTTGAACTGGCAGTGGTGAAAAAGGCCCTCATGGCGGAGCGATCACACCGCCGCAAACCCCTTGATCTGGTGTAGTATCCCGCACATGCCAAAGATCGGGCCGCCGTTTTGCTGATCGGCTGTAAAGGCCCGGGCCGGCTGGCCGTCCGCCGCCAGCGCTTCGATTGTGGCCGTCAGGTTGTCATGCTCAAGCCCCGGCCCATTTTCAACGATCCGTTTCAGGTTTGCCCCGCTTGCCCCAAATTTTTGCCGGTGAACCGAAACGAACCGGCTGATACGCCCGAAGTAAGCGCGCCG
>JAADFY010000123.1:1929-6929 GCA_013152625.1 Alphaproteobacteria bacterium | reverse complement strand
ACCGCCCCGGACAATATTGCCCCCGCCGCCAGAAAATAAAGCGGCACCAGCATGACCTGCGGGCTTTCCTTGGCGTGGGCCATCACTTCGCGGGACCCTCTTGCCTTGCCGTGGAATGTCAGATGAACCAGGCGCCAGGAATAAAAAGCGGTAAAGAACGCCGCAATCACCAACAGCCAGAATGCGAACATGCCAAGCCCGGTTCCGGCGCCGGCGGCGGCCTCGATTATGGCGTCCTTTGAAAAGAAGCCGGCAAAGCCGAACATGGTCCCCGGTATACCCACGCCGGTCAGCGCCAGCGTGCCCACCATCATCAGCCAGTAGGTCCGGGGGATGACCTTGCGCAGCCCGCCCATTTTCCGCATGTCCTGCTCATGGTGCATGCTGGTAATGACAGCCCCGGCGCCCAGGAACAACAAGGCCTTGAAAAAAGCGTGGGTGAACAAATGGAAGATGCCCGCCGAATAGGCCCCAAGCCCCAGAGCGACAAACATGTAACCGAGCTGGGAACAGGTGGAATAGGCAATCACCCGCTTGATGTCATTTTGCACCAGCGCCACAGAGGCGGCGAAAAACGCCGTAATGGCCCCGACCAGAATGACCACGCTGGTGGTGAATTCAGAGGCGGCAAACATCGGCGACAGGCGCGCCACCATAAACACCCCTGCGGTGACCATGGTCGCGGCATGAATGAGAGCGGAAACCGGGGTCGGGCCCTCCATGGCGTCCGGCAACCAGGTGTGCAGTAAAAACTGGGCCGATTTACCCATGGCGCCCAAAAACAGCAACATGGTAATCACCGTCAGGGCATCCAACTGGGCGCCAAAGATGGAAATTGTCGCTCCCTCAACCCCTGGAATGGCGGCAAACGCCTCATCGAAATTGATCGTGCCAAGCACCATGAAGGCGGCAAAAATCCCAAGGGCAAAGCCGAAATCGCCAATCCGGTTGACCACGAACGCCTTGATGGCGGCGGCATTTGCAGCAGGTTTTTTGTACCAGAAGCCAATCAGCAGATAAGAGGCCAGCCCCACCCCTTCCCAGCCGAAAAACAACTGCACGAAATTGTCGGCGGTCACCAGGGTCAGCATGGCGAACGTGAATAAGGAGAGATAGGCAAAAAAGCGTGGCCGGGACGGGTCGTCCGCCATGTAGCCAATCGAATAGATGTGCACCAGCGACGAAACCGTGGTCACCACCACCAGCATGACCGCGGTAAGGGTATCCACCCGGATGATCCAGCGAATATCGAGATCCCCGGCCTGGATCCAGCGAAACAGTTCCACCTTGGTGGATTCGGCCAGCATGATGCCGTTTTTGGCCGCCTCCCCCGAAAGGCCGGCCCCCTCGCCGTCCCCGGCCCCCAGGATGCCCAAAAACACAACCCAGGACAAAAGCGCCGACACCACCAGCAACCCTGAAGTGATGATTTCAGCGGCACGGTCACCAATCTGCCGGCCCGCGAGCCCGGCAACCAGCGCCCCCAGCAGCGGGGCAAGGACGATAATTTGAAACATGCCCGCCCTAGCCCTTCATCATATTGATATCGTCAACCGCAATCGAGCCGCGGTTGCGATAATAGACCACGAGAATGGCCAGCCCGATGGCCGCCTCGGCAGCAGCAACAGTAAGCACCAGAAGGGCGAAAACCTGCCCCGCCAGATCGTCAAGGGCCATGGAAAACCCGACAAAATTTATGTTGACCGCCAGCAGAAGAAGTTCGATCGACATGAGAATAACGATGACGTTTTTGCGATTGAGAAATATCCCGAACACCCCGATCGTAAACAGGATCGCTCCGACGGTCAGAAAGTTTCCAAGCCCGATTTGTGCTTCCATGTCCCTAAAGCCTGCTTGCTCTTAAAACCGAAGGATTTGCGCTTCTGTCACGCTCCAAAATCTGCATGTCCACAGCCCCTATAACCCCTTGCCGCTTTCCACCTTGACGGTCTTGACCGCCTCGGACCGTTTGCGCCCCACCTGCCGGCCAATGTCCTGCCGTTTGATATTCTTGCGGTGGCGCAAGGTAAGAACAATGGCCCCGATCATGGCCACCAGCAGCACCAGACCGGCCGCCTGAAACAGGTAGACATATCGCGTGTAAAGCACCTGCCCCAGCGCCCTGGTATTGGAAATGGTGTCATTGATGGGCAAAACGCTTTCCGCCGCCACCTGTGGCGAGACAACAAAACCCACCGCAACCAGAACCAGTTCGATGAGAAATATCAGCCCGATCAGCATCCCGATGGGCAGGTGCTGCAAAAACCCCTTGCGCAGCTCGGCAAAGTCCACATCGAGCATCATGACCACAAACAGGAACAGAACGGCCACCGCGCCCACGTAAACCACGATGAGAATCATGGCGAGAAACTCAGCCCCCGCCAGCAGGAAAATCCCGGCCGCATTGACAAAGGCGAGGATCAGAAAAAGCACCGAATGCACCGGATTGCGCGAGGAAATGACCATGACGGCCGCCCCGATGCAGGTGGCGGAAAACAGATAGAAAAAGAACAATGGCAGGGTCATCTGTCTGTCCTATCTGTAGGGCGCGTCGGCGTTGAGATTGGCCGCGATTTCGCGTTCCCACCGGTCGCCGTTGGCCAGGAGTTTTTCCTTGTCGAAATAAAGCTCCTCGCGGGTTTCGGTGGCAAACTCGAAGTTCGGTCCCTCAACGATGGCATCCACCGGGCACGCTTCCTGGCAAAAACCGCAATAAATACATTTGACCATGTCGATGTCATATCGAACCGTCCGTCTCGTGCCGTCGTTCTGGCGCGGCCCGGCCTCGATGGTGATGGCCTGGGCCGGGCAGATCGCTTCACACAGTTTGCACGCAATGCAGCGTTCCTCGCCGTTCGGATAGCGCCGCAAAGCGTGTTCGCCGCGAAACCGGGGGCTGATTTCACCTTTTTCGAACGGGTAGTTGATGGTTTTTTTCGGCGCAAAGAAATAGCGCATGGACAAAAAAAACGCACTGACGAATTCCCGCAGCAGCAGGGAATTGAGAAACCTTACAATGACCATTTGTCCCCCCTCACGCCACGCCGCCATTCCAGCCCCAGCCGGTAAACTGGAGCACAAAGGCCACGATGAAAATCATCAGAATAGAAATGGGCAGGAACACTTTCCACCCCAGCCGCATGAGCTGGTCATAGCGGTATCGTGGCACGAAGGTTTTGACCATGGAAAACATGAAAAACACCCCGAAAACCTTGAGGATAAACCACACCGAACCCGGCACCCAGGTGAAAGGCGCCATATCGATGGGCGGCAGCCAGCCCCCCAGAAACAAGATCGTGGTCAAAGCGCACATCAAAACGATGGCCACATATTCCCCCAGCATGAACATCATGTAGGGCGAAGAGCCATATTCGACCATGAACCCCGCCACCAGTTCGCTTTCCGCCTCGGGCAGATCAAACGGAGGTCGGTTGGTCTCGGCCAGGGCCGAAATAAAGAAAATGACGAACATGGGGAAAAGCGGCAGCCAGAACCAGTTCAGAAACGTCAGTTGCGGCACCCCGAGCCAGTTGGCCAGCCCCATTTCATACTGGGCGCGCACAATGTCGGACAGGTTTAGCGAGCCGACCAGCAGCAAAACCGTAACGATGACAAAGCCGATGGACACCTCATAGGAAACCATCTGCGCCGCCGAACGCAAAGCGCCCAGAAACGGATACTTCGAATTGGACGCCCAGCCGCCCATGATGATGCCATACACCCCCAGGGAGGAAATGGCGAAGATGTAAAGAATGCCCACATTCAGGTCGGCCAGCGCCCACCCCTCGTCCAGCGGCACCACAACCCATGCGGCCAGCGCCAGGGTGACCGTTACAAACGGAGCCAGCAGAAAAACCGTCTTGTCGGCCCCGGCGGGAATCAGGGGCTCCTTGAGCATGAATTTCATCAGATCGGCAAAACTTTGCAGCAAGCCGAATGCCCCCACCACATTGGGTCCGCGCCGCTGCTGAACCGCCGCCCAGATCTTGCGGTCGGCAAGCAGGAAATAGGCGATAAAAATCAGCAATGCGACCAAAAACAGCAACGCTTTCCAGACGAACCCCACATCGGTGCCCAGCCCGATGATCGGCACCCCGAGCAGGTAGTTCAACGCCTCCAGGATAAAGTCCATATCGCGCCCCTACTCCGCCGCCTCAGCAAGCCCGGTCCGGGCTTTGGAACATTGCGCCATAACCGCTGAGGCCCGGGCAATCGGGTTCGTGAGATAAAAATCGTGAATGGGCGAACCGAGCCCGAGATTGGCCGGTTTTGCAACACCGACCGCCAGCTTTTCCACGTCTTTGGCATCCCCTGTCAAAATCTCGTTGACCCGACCGAGATGGGGATGATCCGCGATCATTTTCTCACGCAGCTGCCCTAAGGTGTCATAGGGCACCGGGGCATTAAGACGCCCCGAAAGCGCGCGAAAGATCGACCAGTCCTCCCGGCCTTCGCCGGGGGGGAAAACCGCCCGTGACGTGCGCTGTACCCGGCCCTCGAGATTGACATAGGTGGCGTTCTTTTCCGTATAGGCGGCCCCGGGCAGGATAATGTCGGCCCGGTGGGCGCCCACATCCCCGTGGGTGCCGATATAGACCACAAACGCACCACCCAGGCCGCGAATGTCAAAATCGTCCACCCCGAGCAAAAACAGGACATCAAGGTTTTTCTGCCGGGCCGCCTCGAACTGGTCGCCGCGCCCGAGCCCCCCCGGCCCGGGCACAAAGCCGATATCAAGGCCCCCCATCCGGCCGGCAGCGTTGTGCAGAACTCCAAACCCGTTCCAGTCGCCGCCCAGCGCCCCGCAATCCTTGGCAATGCCCGCCGCCAGAGCCATGACTTCGGCGCCAAGCGGGCGCCCGTTCAAGGCGCCCTCGCCCAGAAGGATCAGGGGCCGTTTGGCCTTTTTCAAAACCTTGGCAAACGCGCCGGCGCCCGCGGCCAGATTGGCCAGGGTTTCAACACCTTCTCCAAGATAGCTCGTCTCGTAGGTGAGATCG
>JAADFY010000123.1:0-1905 GCA_013152625.1 Alphaproteobacteria bacterium | reverse complement strand
CCCCCCGCCACACTTTGCGGATGCGCGTGTTGAGCACCGAAGCTTCCAGACGGGGGTTGGAGCCAATGATCAAAATGGCGTCGGCCTGTTCGATCCCGGCGATGGTGGGATTGAACATGTAGGTGGCCCGTCCGCTGGCCGGGTTCAGCCCCGACCATTCGGGGCGGCAGTCGATATTGGGCGAGCCGAGGGCCGACATGAGCCCCTTGAGGGCATACATGTCTTCCACCGCCGCCAGATCGCCGGCCACAGCGCCAATTCGTTCGCCGGGCTTGTCCTGCAACAGGCCGGAAACGGCGTCCAGGGCTTCGTTCCAACTGGCCGGAGACAATTTGGCACCTTTGCGGATATAGGGCTGATCCAGGCGCTGGGTGCGCAGACCATCCCACACAAAACGGGTTTTATCGGAAATCCACTCTTCGTTTATGTCTTCATTGATGCGGGGCAGAATGCGCATGACCTCCCGGCCCCGGCTGTCAACGCGAATGGAGGAGCCGATCGCGTCCATCACATCGATGGATTCTGTCTTGCTCAGCTCCCAGGGCCGGGCCGAAAACGCATAGGGTTTTGAGGTCAGCGCCCCCACCGGGCACAAATCAATGACATTACCCTGTAATTCGCTGGCCAGCGCCCGCTCCAGATAGGTGGTGATTTCCGCGTCCTCGCCCCGCCCGACAAGCCCCAGTTCGGAAATGCCGGCCACCTCGGTGGTAAATCGCACGCAGCGGGTACAGTGAATGCACCGGGTCATGATGGTCTTGATCAGCGGCCCGATATATTTGTCCTCCACCGAGCGCTTTTTTTCCTTGTAGCGCGAGGCGTCGATGCCATAGGCCATGGCCTGATCCTGCAGATCGCATTCCCCGCCCTGATCGCAAATGGGGCAATCCAGCGGATGATTGATGAGCAGGAATTCCATCACCCCTTCCCGGGCTTTTTTCACCATGGGCGATCTGGTGAATATCTCCGGCAATTCGCCATTTGGGCCGGGGCGCAGATCGCGCACCCCCATGGCACAACTGGCCTGGGGTTTTGGCGGCCCGCCTTTGACTTCCACCAGGCACATGCGGCAGTTGCCGGCCACCGACAGGCGCTCATGATAACAAAAACGCGGAATTTCCGCCCCCGCCGCCTCACACGCCTGCATGAGGGTGTAATGGTCGGGCACTTCGATTTCGGCCCCGTCAACTTTTACTTTTGTCATTGGCGTCGCCCTACTCCGCCGCTACCGAGGGAACGGCGCCATCGCTGGTTGCGCGCTCCGTGTACGCATCAATCCGGGCCTCGATCACCGGCCTGAAATTCTTGATCAGGCCCTGAATGGGCCAGGCCGCCGCATCGCCAAGGGCGCAGATGGTATGGCCCTCCACCTGCTTTGAAACCTCGAGCAACATGTCGATTTCGCGCTTTTGCGCCCGCCCTTCCACCATGCGTTCCATGATCCGCATCATCCAGCCGGTGCCTTCGCGGCACGGGGTGCACTGGCCGCAACTTTCATGTTTGTAAAAGACCGACAGGCGCCAGATGGCTTTGATAATATCTGTGGACTTGTCCATGACGATCACCGCCGCCGTTCCAAGGGACGAGCCGACCTCCACAAGACCGTCAAAATCCATGATCGCATCGGGCATGTTTTCGCCGCGCACACACGGCACCGAAGAACCGCCGGGAATAACCGCGAGCAGATTGTCCCAGCCGCCGCGAATACCGCCGCAGTGTTTTTCAATCAGTTCGCGAAAATTAACGCCCATTTCTTCTTCAAACGTCGCAGGCTGCTCCACATGGCCGGACACGCAAAACAGTTTTGTGCCGGTATTTTTGGCCCGCCCCAACCCGGCAAACCACGAAGGGCCGCGGCGCAAAATCGTTGGCACCACGGCAATGGATTCCACATTGTTGACCGTG
>JAADFY010000122.1 GCA_013152625.1 Alphaproteobacteria bacterium | reverse complement strand
CAACGCGAGCCGGCCTTTCAGGCCGCCCCGCCGGAGGCGTGAGCGAAGCGAACTGCCGTGAGGCAAAAAAGAGTTCAGCAAGCTTCAACGCGAGCCGGGCCTTTGGCCCGCACGTCGTAGCCCGTCCGGCGCGAGGACAGGAAAAGCCCAGCATATGTAAACAGCGCGGCGTTAGCGCGTCGTGACATATGCGGTACGGCCCGTGAGAGAAAAAAAACCAAAAAACCCGCACCCCTACCTGTCAGACAGGCCCGATTGGCTTAAAAAAAGCCCCGCTGCCACCAGCCGCCTTTTTTGGGCGGGTCTTCCGGTTTGGTTTTTTTGGTTTCCGGCGAACTCGAAGTCACAACGATCCCGTCACTATCGGGTGTCGGTTTTTTCCGGCTGCGACGCGGTTTGGCCGGCTTTTTATCATCGTCGGCCTTGGCCGCCACATCTTCACCGGCACTAGCAGGGCTTTTGTTGTCGTGGCTTTGGGTTGCAGCTTTTTCGGCAACGGGCGCTGCCACACTGGAAACCTCGGCCGGGGCACTGCGCGGTTTCCCACGGGTGCGACGGCTGCGGGCCGGCTTGCGTTCACGCTTTTCGCCCTCAGACGGGCCGGTTTCCGGTTCGTGGGTCTCGCTTTCAGGTGCTGCGGCCTGGGCTGGCTCGGCATTGTCCGACCCGGCTTCGGCGGACTGTTCGGGCGTATCACCCCCGTCAGGACCGCGACGATTGCGCCGCCCGCCCCGTCGACCGCGCCGCCGCCGCTTGGGCGCCTGGTCGTCCTCGTCATCGGCACCCCCGTTCGCCGGTGCACGTTCGGCATCAGCTGGCTGCGGATCCCCATCGGCTTCAACGGTTTCAGTTGCCTGCCGGGGTTCCTCGCGATCCCGACGTCCGCCGCGCCGGCGGCGGCGGCCGGTGCCGCGTTCTGTGTCATTTTCAGCCGTACCTGCGTCCTCGGTAGTTTCATCCATGCTGGCCGAAGCCACCGGGACTTGAGCGGCATTTTTGCTCCCGACCCGTTCGGTGTCCGCGCGTTCGATGGTAAAATGCCCGGCGGCAAACGAGGCATCCGCGGCGATTTGAATGGAAAGATCGTAGCGTTCCTCCAGCACGGCCAGCGCGGACCGTTTCACATTCAGGATATAAAGCGCGACATCGGGCACCGTGGTGACCGTGACCGATTGGCCCGGTCGGCGCTGCACATGATCTTCCGCCGCGCGCATTACCATGAGCGCCAGACTTTCCACCGACCGCATCAGCCCGGTGCCCTGGCAGTGGGGACAGGTGTGGGTGGAGCCCTCAAGCAGGCCAAACCGAATGCGTTGGCGCGACATTTCCATGAGGCCAAAATGGGAAATACGTCCGACCTGGATCCGGGCCCGGTCGTGTTTGAGCGCATCCTTTACCCGCCGTTCCACATTGCGATTGTTGCGCTTTTCCTCCATGTCAATGAAGTCGATGACAATCAGGCCGGCCAGATCCCGCAGCCGCAACTGGCGTGCCACTTCGTCGGCAGCCTCCAGATTGGTTTGCAGGGCGGTGTCCTCGATATTGTGCTCCCGGGTGGATTTGCCCGAGTTCACATCAATGGAAACCAGCGCCTCGGTGGGGTTGATGATGATGTAACCGCCCGAGGGCAATGTCACCCGGGGCGAAAACATGGAATCGAGCTGGCTCTCCACGTTGAAGCGCGCGAATATGGGCTGATCTTCCTTGTGCAGTTTTACGTGCTTGGCATGGGACGGCATGATCATACGCATGAAGTCCTTGGCCTCTTTATAGGCGTCTTCCCCCGCCACCAGAACTTCGGAAATGTCCTTGTTATAGAGATCGCGAATCGATCGCTTGATCAGGCTGCCTTCCTGATAAATCAGGGCCGGCGCCGATGACGAAAGGGTCAGCGAGCGCACATTTTCCCAAAGACGCAGCAAATATTCAAAATCCCGTTTGACTTCGGCCTTGGTACGGGCGGCACCGGCGGTGCGCAGGATCACGCCCATTTCCTTGGGCACATCAAGGCCACCGGCAATTTCTTTTAGCCGTTTGCGGTCCGTTGCATTGGTGATCTTGCGCGAAATGCCACCGCCCCGGGCGGTGTTGGGCATGAGCACGGAATAGCGCCCGGCCAGGGAAAGATAGGTGGTCAGGGCCGCGCCTTTGTTGCCCCGTTCTTCCTTGACCACCTGCACCAGCACGACCTGGCGGCGCTTGATAACTTCCTGAATCTTGTAGGACCGGCTTTTGCGCGGGCGGCGGCGCGGCAATTCCTCAAGTGCGTCGTCGGCCTCGATGCTCTCCACCGTGGCATCGTCGCCCCCTGCATCGGCGTCGTCTCCATCCGAGGAAACGGATTCGGTATCTGCGTCAGCTGCGGCGGACTTTTTCGAGCTGGCGTCTTCGTCCGATTTTCCAGCGGCGTCATCGTCACGGTTTTGCGCCTGTTCCTGGGCTTCTTCGTCACGCTTTAACGCTTCACGATCGGCAGCCGGGATCTGATAGTAATCGGGGTGGATTTCGGACAGGGCCAAAAACCCGTGCCGGTTGCCGCCATATTCGATAAAGGCGGCCTGCAGGGAGGGTTCTACCCGTGTGACCTTGGCCAGATAAATGTTGCCGCGCAGTTGGCGTCGGCTCGCGGACTCGAAATCGAATTCGTCAAGCCGACTGCCGCTGGAAACGACTACTCGGGTTTCTTCGGGGTGGGTGGCGTCCACCAGCATTCTTTTTGGTGCCATAATATTTTTCTCCACGCACCAGACAGCCAGGCGGGACGGGCAAGCGAGATAAGGCGCGTCCTCGGCAACCGGCGGGTGCGAATTGTGTTGAATGGCGCCGCGCGTTCAAAACGCGGGCGTCGGGGTGGGCGGCCCTGTCAAAATTCACAAAGCAATCCCGTTCGCGTCGGGCGATTTTCGCTGCGCGGGGGATGGGGGTGAACATTCAGGACCATTCCATTGTGTTGTGGCGGCGCAATTGCCTGCCACCTTCAAGCCCGGGGGCCAGACCCGAAGGCCGGACCCGGAGGCCAAAACTCGCTATATCGGATTTGCCGGACCAACATGGCCGTCTTTTCGCCGTAAGGGCCCGGACAAGGCATTACAAACGCCTATATGTGTCCAAACACCGTCGCTGACAAGTCCGTTGCCGCTTTCTTAAAACCTTGAACGGCAAATTCCAGTGGCCGGAACAACAACCGTTCAAGCAGACTCTGGCAACCGGGCAATACACCCCGCCTCTGCCTGCTCTCCCGTGTCTTTAGGGCTACATCACCAACAGTGCAACAAAATTGTTGGTGATTGGTGCGGATAAGTAAATAGTTGCCGCAATTGTGAGTAATAAGCGCGTCGATCCGGCGTTCCCAAGCGTTATAATGGCCCGGTCGCGATGGATAACATAGCAATTTCAAAGGTGTATGCGGTGCGAGCCCTGGTGATTCTCCTGATGGCGGTGTGGTTTGGGGGCGGGCAAACCGTCCTCGCCCAGCAAAATGTCGGGGTCGGGGAAACAGAAATTTCGGTTATGGGCGCTCGGGTGACCAGCACCGGCCAGCGGGCCCGGCTGGTGCTCGATCTCAGCGGGCCGGTCGCCCACGAGGTGTTTGCCCTTGATGAACCGCGCCGGCTGGTCATTCGCATCGGGGCGACAAAAATCGAATTCGATGCCGCCGATCTGCCCCCCAGCCAGGGGCTGGTTTTTGCCTATAATGTGGGCCTTTTGCAAACCGGCAATGCCGGCGCGGTGCTGTTTCTTGGCGGTCCGGCCCGCATCGAGGAGGCCTATGTGCTCGATGCGTTCGGCGACCAGCCCACCCGTCTGGTGGTGGATCTGGTGCGCGACAGTGAGGCGGCATTTGCCGCGGCGGTGGCCGCCTCGGGAAGTGCGGTGCAGCCCAACCAAGCCACCGGACCATCCGCCTCCGAGGCTGAGACCGCCCCCGTCGAGGCCGCCGGTGCGTCGGCGCAAGGTGAGTTGTTTGAGGCCGACACGGCTGCCCCCCCGGCCAAAACAGCCAGTGTTCTGGCCCCGGAGGCATTTCTGGCCGCCGGTAGTCAGGAAACCCAAGGAATTCAAGAATCCCAAGGAATTCAAGAATCCCAAGGAATTCAAGACCCGGTTGTGCCTGAGCCGGCAACCGCGCCGCCAGCACCGGCTGCGTTGGAACCTGTGCCGGCAGAAGCGGACGAGGTGCGTGTGGCCACCCGTCCCGAAGGGCGTGAAATTCCGGTGGCGCCGGCAAGTCTGGCCCGCCCGTTCATCGTGCTTGACCCGGGGCATGGGGGGATTGATGGGGGTGCCACTACTGATTCCCACGGTCTGGTGGAAAAAGAGGTGACCTTGCAATTTGCCCTCCTGCTACAGGAAAAACTTCGCGAGACCGGCAAATTCGATGTTGCCCTGACCCGGGACGATGACCGGTTTGTCTCGCTGGAGGACCGGGTGGCGCTGGCCCGGCGCCACAAGGCCGATCTATTGATTTCGCTGCACGCCGATACATTTGCCGATGCAACAGTGAGTGGTGCTTCCATTTATACACGGGATGAAAATGCAACCGACGTGCTCGACAAGGTGCTGGCGGACAATGAAAACCGGGCGGACCTGCTGGCCGGTTTTTCCGCCCCCGGGACCGAGCCGGTGGTGGTGGATATTCTGGTCGATCTGATGCGCCGTGATTCCCGGCGGCGTTCCTACCTGGTGGCCCAGTCGGTGATTGGCGCCATGGACCCCGCGATCCCGATGCGCCGTTATCCCTTGCGCCAGGCCGATTTTTTCGTTTTGCAGGCCCCCGATGTGCCCTCTGTTCTTTTCGAGTTGGGGTTTTTGTCCAACAGGCAGGACAGCGACAATCTAAGCCGGTCCGAATGGCTGGCACGGCTTGCCCAGGCACTGGCCGGTGGGATAGAAAGTTATTTCACGGACCGCTAAAGCGTGTCACCGATAAGTGGGTACCGGTTATCGGATAAATGACACGCGGCAGGAAAAGACTGGAATCGTGTCACCGATAAGTGGGTACCGG
>JAADFY010000121.1 GCA_013152625.1 Alphaproteobacteria bacterium | reverse complement strand
GGGTTCCCCGGTCCAATCGCGACAGCACCGAATCCGGTAGCTGGCGCACACCAAGCAGTAACTCCGCCCGCCGGCCCAACCCGCCCCGTCGCGGCCCCTGGGGTTAGTCGACACGTTTTGAAACCGCAACCGGGCATTGGGGTCAGGCCATGAATTCGAGTCAGCATACGAGTCAGAACACAGTTCCCGGACTTGAGGTCCGGCAGGCGGCGGCGGCGAAACTGACCCGGGTACTGGCCGGCGCCCCATTCGTTCCCCTCGATCAGGGCCGGTTGGCCGACGGGCGCGACCGGGCCCTGGCCAATCGGTTGGTCTCTGTCGCCCTGCGCCGTCACGGCCAGATAACTGCGCTGCTGGATCAATATCTGAAAAAATCCATCCCCAAACGGTCCGGCCTGCTCGAGGCCGCATTGCGTATCGGGCTGGGTGAAATCATATTTATCGATCCCGGTGCGGCCCATGCCGGCGTGTTTCTCGCGGTCGAGACGATCCGCCGCGACCGGCGCGGGCGCCCGTTCTCCGGGTTGGCCAACGCGGTATTGCGGAACGTTGCCCGGAATTCGGATTTGGCCAACACGCTGCCGGGTTCAATCAACGACCTGTTGCCGGACTGGCTCGCCCGGCGCTGGACAAAATTCTATGGCGAAAAAGCCGTCTCCGCCATGGCCGTGGCGTTAACGGAGGGCGCGCCACTGGATATGACCGGCCGGGGGGGCGCGTTTCCGCCGCCGCCGGGCCAGCGGGTGCTGGCAACCACTTGCCGGCTATTGGAACGGGACTGCCGGATCGAGGAATTGCCCGGTTTTGCGGCCGGGAACTGGTGGGTGCAGGATCTGGCGGCGGCCTTGCCGGCCCGGCTGCTGGATGTTGCGCCCGGTCAAAGGGTGGCTGATCTTTGTGCCGCGCCGGGCGGCAAGACCGCCCAGCTGGCTGACGCCGGGGGCCTTGTTACCGCAGTGGAGAACGATGCGGGGAGAATGGCGCGCCTTGAATCAAACCTTGAGCGGCTAAAACTGAATGCGGATCTGGTTCTTGGGGATGCCTCCGAATATGGCGTTTCGGCCTCGTTCGACAAGGTGCTGGCCGACCTGCCGTGTTCGGCCACCGGTACATTTAGGCGGCATCCGGAGGTCTTGTGGCGGCAACACCAAAGCGATCTGGCAAAAAACGCCGGCGCCCAAAACAAAATTCTGGCCAACGGCGCCCGGCTGACCAAAGTGGGCGGCGTTCTGGTGCTAAGCACCTGTTCGCTTGAGCCCGAGGAGGGCGAGGAACTGGCATCGGGCTTTCTGGCCGAAAACCCGGATTTTCATGCCCTGCCGGTACGCGGCGAAGACCTGGACAACTGGGTCGCGCCCATTCTTGATGATGGCACGGTGCGCACCCTGCCCGGCATGGAGGTGCCCGGGGACGCTGGAGGCACCCTGGACGGGTTCTTTATCGCCCGCTTCGGGCGCCACGCGTAGCACCTCGGACCACGGGTGCATTTTTAGTGTTGGCAAGCCCAAGAACAATGTTAACTGAAGCGCCACAGCGAACCTGTGGGCGATCTCACGGGCGGGATGGGGCCGGGCGCGAAATAGTGCAATATGCCCGGCAACAAGAGTATTCTGGAGGCGGATCAGGTTTGTTAGGCGCTGTTGGCTATTTTGTGGCTTCCCTGTCGCGCGGGGTGGCCGACCGGCTGATCACCAGTCCGGTCTATCGCTGGACCTGGCGCCCGTTCAGCGATGAAACTTTCGTTTCTGCACTCCCCGAAATTCGTCCCGCCGATCCCCCCTCGGCCACCGACATGGTGGCGGGAAAATATCTGCTGGGGTCGCGGCTGGTGGAAACGGGTGGTGTCTCGCCGTTTTCGGTCCCCGCCGACGACCGTGAATGGCTGGGCGAGTTGCACAGTTTTGCCTGGTTGCGCCATTTCACCGAAAGCCGGGACCCCGCCGAACGCCGGTTTGCCAGAACCCTGGTACTGGACTGGATCGGCCGGTTTGGAAATTTTGACCGCCGCACCTGGCAAAACGATATTGCGGCGCGCCGGATCCTGAACTGGTTGCGCCATCTCGATTTGTTGACCGGAGATGCAAAGCCCAACGAAAAAAGCCAGATATTGCGCGCCCTGTCTGGTCAGGTTCAGGCCCTGCGCCAGCGGGCGATTGTTGATGGCACGCCGGCGGGCAGGCTGCATGCGGCCATTGCGTTGCTGGGGGTAGCCCTGTGCCAGCCCCATGCGGCCCAGCTTCTTGAGGCGCGGGCGGTCAGATTGCGCGAAATCCTTGGCCAGCAGATCGATGAGGATGGGCTGCACCGGTCACGAAACTCGGCGGTGCAATACGATCTGCTGACCGAACTGGCCCCCGTGCGGCTGGCGCTGTTAAAAGTGCGCCCCGAAGAGGCCCGCCAGTTGGCCGATATTGTCGAGCTCATGCATGGCGCCCTGTCGGACATGACATTAACCACCGGCGAGCCGGGATATTTTAACGGCTGCGGCCAGTTGCCCCTGGAAATGCTGCTTGCAGTGCAGTCCCGTTCGGCCATGCGTACCGGTGGAAATTCCACCAAACGTCTGTCGGGATATGGCATTGCCAGACTGGGGCGGGGCAAGGTGGTTGTGGATGGCGGGCTGGTGCCGGCACTGGCCTATTCTAACCAGATGCATGCCGGGGTGGCCGCATTTGAATATAGTTGCGGCAATGAACTTGTCGTCTGTAATTGCGGGCCGGCACCGGCGGTGCTTGAGGCGGAGGCAAGATTATTTCGGCGCACCGCCGCTCAGTCGTGCGTAAGCATTGGCGGGGCGGCCACCGGCAGGTTCGGTGCTGGCGGCCTTTATCGGGACCGGCTGGTAAGTATCGGTGAGGCAAGGCCGGTGGGGGTCGACCCGGTCAATTCGGCGCTTGAAGTAACCAGCGATGCCTTCAAAAGTCGTTTTGGCGTGATGCACCGGCGAACCCTTTCACTCGATGCGGACGGGCAGACCCTCGTCGGCCAGGATTTGTTGCGACGCTCCAGACCCGGCCCGGCGCAACCTTATGTTATCCGTTTTCATCTTGGGCCCGGGGCCACAGCGGAACGCGGGGACGGTGAGGCGGTGATCCGCATTCAGACCCAAAGCGGTGATCCGTGGGTATTTTTGTGGGAGGCCGCCGAGGCAACCATTGAACCCAGCGTGCGTCAATCCGCCTATTTCGGGCTTTATGATACGTGGCAGATTGTCTTAAGCGGGGCTCTGGACCGGCGTGAGGAAATCGCCTGGACGTTTACCCGCCAGTTCGGTTGATCAACGCCATTTGTCACGCCCAGCCGTAACAAGGGGATATAAATTAAAAAATGGCAAAATCGGTGAAACCGCCTATCCGGCGGGCCCTCATTTCAGTGGCCGACAAGACCGGAATTGTGGAACTTGCACAGGCGCTGACGGCGGCTGGGGTAGAGATCATATCCACCGGGGGTACGCACAAAGCACTCGCTGCGGAAAATATCCCGGCCATCGAGGTGGCCGAATTTACCGGCAGCGGCGAAATACTGGGCGGCCGGGTCAAAACCCTGCACCCCAAAATCCATGGCGGCCTGCTCGCTCTGCGCAATGACGATGCCCACAAGAGCGCCATGCGCATTCACCAGATTGCACCCATCGATCTGCTGGTGGTCAATCTCTACCCGTTTGCCGAAGTGGTGGCGCGGGGCGCCCACTATGACGAGGTAATTGAAAACATCGATATTGGCGGACCGGCCATGATCCGGGCGGCGGCAAAAAATCACGCCCATGTGACGGTGGTGGTCGACCCGGGCGACTATGAGGAAATCGCACAGATTGTCGGCCGTGGTCAGCGGGTCAACTTTTCCCGGCGCCAGATGCTGGCCGCCAAGGCATTTGCCTTGACCGCACATTATGATGCCGGAATTTCAAACTGGTTTTCCGGGGTGCTCGACTTTGCCGATGTGCCCCACAAGGCGGTGTCCGGGCGGCTAAAGCAGGTGCTGCGATACGGGGAAAATCCCCATCAGTCCGCCCGGTTTTATGTAACCGGAACATTGGTTCCGGGGGTGGCGACCGCCAGCCAGATTCAGGGTAAAGACCTCTCGTACAACAATATAAACGACACCGATGCAGCCTTTGAACTGGTGGCGGAATTTCCCGCCGACCAGGCCGTGGTAGCCATTGTCAAACACGCAAATCCCTGTGGTGTCGGGTTGGCGCAAACCCCAGCCGAGGCCTATGACAAGGCACTTGCGTGCGACCCGGTTTCTGCCTTTGGAGGCATTGTCGCCACCAACCAGACCATCGATGTGGCGCTGGCAGAGCGCATAGTGAAGATATTTACCGAGGTGGTTATTGCGCCCGATGCAACCAGCGAGGCCAAAGCGGTCTTTTTGGGCAAGCCGAAACTGCGCCTGCTTTTAGCCGGTGGCCTGCCCGACCGGCAGGCCCCGGGAACGGATGTGCGATCGGTATCAGGGGGTTTTCTGCTCCAGTCCCGCGACACCAAAAACGTTCAGGACGCACAATTGCAAACCGTGAGCAAACGGGCGCCCGACGAGACTGAACTGGCCGATTTGCACCTGGCGGCCATCGTGGCCAAGCATGTAAAATCCAATGCTATCGTTTTTGTTAAAGATGGGGCAACGGTGGGCATTGGCGCCGGGCAGATGAGCCGGGTGGACGCCACCGCCATTGCCGCCCGCAAGGCGCGCGAGACGGCAAAATCCGCCGGGCGGAATGGCTCGCCCACCAAAGGGTCTGTTGCCGCATCAGATGCGTTTTTTCCGTTTGCCGACGGGCTAGAGGCTGTCATTGCGGCGGGGGCCACGGCGGTTATTCAGCCCGGCGGTTCCATTCGCGATGATGAGGTGATCGCGACCGCCGATGCCGCCGGCATTGCCATGGTTTTTACCGGCATGCGCCATTTCCGTCATTAAAGCGTTCCCAGGATAAGTGGGTACCGGTTATCCGGTTCGGGAACGCGACCAAACAAGGACCAAAGCGTTCCCAGGATAAGTGGGTACCGGTTATCCG
>JAADFY010000120.1 GCA_013152625.1 Alphaproteobacteria bacterium | reverse complement strand
GGGGGCGTTTGCGTTCTTTGGCTTTTGGAATTCTGCACAATCCGCCTCCCCTTGTGGGAAGGGTCAGGGGTACAGGCGGTCGTATACCTGGTTTGCAAGTGCCTGCACCGTGCCCGTGGCCCCTTTGAGGACGATATCGGCGTTCCCTGGCGGTTCGAACGGCGAATCAATGCCCGTGAAATTTTTCAAATTTCCGGCCCGGGCCCGCTTGTACAACCCTTTGGGATCACGGGCCTCGCAGACCTCTAAAGGCGTGTCCACAAAGGCCTCGATAAATTCAATTTCACCGGCGATTTCCCGGGCGATCCGGCGTTCATTGCGAAACGGGGAAATAAACGACACCAGGACCACCAGCCCGGCATCGGCCATCAGCCGGGCAACTTCGGCCACCCGGCGGACGTTTTCCACCCGGTCGTCATTGGTAAAACCGAGATCCTTGTTCAGGCCGTGGCGCACATTGTCCCCGTCCAGAATATAGGTATGGCCCCCTTCGGCGGTGATGCGCTTTTCAAGCAGGTTGGCAATGGTGGACTTGCCCGAGCCCGACAGGCCGGTAAACCAGACGATCTGGGCCTTTTGACCCTTCATGGCGGCCCGGACCTCCCGGTCAACGTCAAAGCTCTGATAGGTGAGATTTTGCGCCCGGCGGAGGCCGAACTCGATGGTGCCGGCGCCCAGGGTGGCGTTGGTAAGACGGTCTATGAGGATAAACCCGCCGGTCGCAGGGTTTTCATCATAGGGGTCAAAAGCGATGGGACGGTCAGTGGCGATGGTCACGGTGCCGACCTCATTAAGACCAAGATGGCGAGCCGCACTCTCGGCCAATGTGTTCACATCGGTGCGAAATTTAAGATTAGTCAGGGTGGCGGGGACCATCCGGGTGCCGATTTTAAGCAGGTAGGATCGCCCGGGAATCGCCGGGCTGTCGTGCATCCAGACCAGACGCGCCTGAATCTGATTTGAATATTCCGGGGTTTTGCCGGGATGGGCAAGCATATCGCCGCGTGAAATATCCAGTTCACGGTCCAGCACAAGCGTTACCGCCTGCCCGGCCACAGCCTCGGTCAGATCGCCGTCCATGGTCACGATCCGGGCAATTTTCGCCACTTTGCGCGAAGCGGCGACCACAATCTCGTCCCCGGCTTTAACCTGTCCGGACACCACGGTGCCGGCCAGGCCGCGAAAATCGAGGCCGGCCCGGTTCACCCATTGCACGGGAAAGCGAAACGCAACCCCGGAGGTGTCCTCCGATACATCTATTTTTTCAAGGTAAGGCACCAGTTGATCGCCGGTATACCAGGGGGTGTTTTTGCTCCGGGTAACGATATTGTCGCCCTTTAAGGCCGACACGGGAATTGCGGCAAGGGTGGAAAACCCCAGATCGGCGGTAAAGCTGCGATATTCAGCTTCGATTGTGTCAAATACCGACCGGTCGAAATCCACCAGATCGATCTTGTTGATCACCAGAACCACATGCGAATGCCGAGCAGGGAAAGAATGAAACTATGGCGCCGGGTCTGGGTGAGAATGCCCTTGCGCCCATCCACCAGCACCAGACCCAGTTCAGCATTGGAGGCGCCGGTGGCCATGTTGCGGGTATATTGCTCATGGCCGGGGGTGTCGGCGACAATGAATTTGCGCTTGTTGGTGGTGAAAAACCGGTAGGCGACGTCAATGGTAATGCCCTGCTCGCGCTCGGCGGCCAGCCCGTCCACCGCCAGGGAAAAATCGATCCCCTCGTCGCCGGTGGCCCGGTTGCGGCTTTCGTTCTTCAGGCTGACCAACTGGTCGTCGAGAATAAGCTGGCTGTCATAGAGCAGCCGGCCGATCAGGGTTGATTTGCCATCGTCCACCGAGCCGCAGGTCAAAAACCGCAGCAGGGATTTTCCGGTCTGTTCGGCCAGCCAGTCATCTATTTCAGCGTCCGTACCGGGGGTCAAAGCGTCGGCCATGATCAAAAATAACCCTCGAGCTTTTTCTTTTCCATGGACGCGGCCTGATCGCCATCGATCAGGCGCCCTTCCCGCTCGGAATTGCGCGCCATGTTCATTTCCATGATGATCTGGGGCAGCGTTGCCGCGGTGGATTTTATCGCACCGGTCAGGGGGTAACAGCCCAGGGTGCGAAACCGGACCATTTCGAGGCGCGGTTCTTCACCCGGTTCAAGCGGGATGCGATCATCATCGACCATGATCAAGGTGCCCGACCGCTCAACCACAGGTCGCATTGCTGCGAAATAAAGCGGCACGATGGGGATATTGCGGTCGTAAATATAGGTCCAGATGTCCAGTTCGGTCCAGTTTGAAAGCGGGAACACGCGCATGCTTTCGCCGGGGGCCAGGCGGGTATTGTAGGTGCGCCACAGCTCCGGGCGCTGGTTTTTCGGATCCCAGGAATGGGCGGAATTGCGGTGGGAAAAAATGCGCTCCTTGGCCCTTGATTTTTCCTCGTCCCGGCGGGCGCCGCCAATGGCGGCATCATATTTCCCCGCGTTCAGGGCCTGCCTCAAAGCCTGGGTTTTCATGATGTCGGTGTAACGGGCCGAGCCGTGATCAAAGGGGTTGATATTGTCGCGGGCCCCCTCCTGATTGGTATGGACAATCAGATCAACCTCACTCCGGGCGGCCATTTCATCGCGAAATTCGATCATTTCGCGGAACTTCCAGGTGGTGTCCACATGGAGCAGAACAAACGGTATGCGGGCGGGGTAAAACGCCTTTTGAGCCACATGCAGCAAGACCGATGAATCCTTGCCAACCGAATACATCATGACCGGGCGCTCAAACGAGGCGGCGGTCTCGCGCATGATTTCAATGGCTTCGGCTTCCAGGGCGTCCAGGTGGGACAGGCGTTCGGGATCGGCGGTCATTTTTTCGCGGGCCTTTGAAATTAGTGCCTTGAGATAGACGGGCCGGCCCGGGGGGGCAAGGGCGAATGCACCGGAAAGGTTAGGCAATCCGGCGCAGTCGCGTCCGCCCCGCCTGCCGGACAGTTCCTGTTTTGCACGAGCGCCCATCGGGGAAACCCCGGGTTCGCGAGATGCCCAAATGACAAAAAGATATTTCCCGCCGCTGCCCGACCCCGTGCTGCCCGTTCGGCCCCGACCCGGCGGGCGGCCGGTTGCGGGGGAATGATGTTTGGTGCCCGGGCGCGGCAGGGGTACAAATCACTCGCGCACCGGGGGCGGCGGGAAAAGCGCGACCTGATCGGGGGTTGGCCCTTGAGCCTTTGTGAAGCGATGCCTAATGTTTGACGCTGTTCAGCAATTGAAAGCGGGCCTGCCCATGACCATCCATCACGACATTCTTGCCGCCATCGGCAACACCCCGCTTATCCGGCTCAACGGGGTTTCTGAACTCACCGGTTGCGAGATTTACGGCAAGGCGGAATTTTTGAACCCCGGCCAGTCGGTCAAGGACCGGGCGGCGCTTTATATCATTCGCGACGCCATAAAACGCGGCGCCTTGAAACCAGGCGGCACCATTGTCGAGGGGACGGCGGGCAATACCGGGATCGGGTTGTCACTGGTGGCCAACGCCATGGGCTATAAATCGATCATTGTGATCCCCGATACCCAGACCGAGGAGAAAAAGGCGGCCATTCGCCTGATGGGCGCCACGCTGGTGGAAGTGCCGGCCAAGCCCTATCGCAACCCGAATAATTTTGTGCGGTTTTCAGGAAGGCTGGCGGAAAAACTCAACCGCGAGCTGCCAAACGGGGCCATCTGGGCCCAGCAATTCGACAATTTGGCCAACCGACAGGCCCATATTGAAACCACCGGCCCGGAAATCATCGCCCAGACCGGGGGCAAAATCGACGGGTTCATCTGTGCCGTGGGCTCGGGGGGGACCTTGGCCGGGGTGGCGGCGGCATTGCGCCAACTGGTCCCCGATATTCACATCGGGCTGGCCGACCCGGAAGGCGCGGCGCTTTATAATTATTATAAAAACGGTGAACTCAAATCGAGCGGCGGTTCGATCACCGAAGGGATCGGTCAGGGGCGGATCACAGACAATATCAAGGATTTGAAGGTTGATCACGCCTATCAGATTTCCGACCAGGAGGCGTTGCCCTATATTTTCGATCTGGTGGCCAATGAAGGGTTATGCCTTGGCGGATCAAGCGGGATCAACATTGCCGGGGCGGTGCGCATGGCCCGTGAACTGGGGCCGGGCAAGACCATCGTGACCATTCTGGCCGACTATGGAAACCGTTATCAGTCCAAGCTCTATAACCCGGAATTTTTGCACTCAAAGGGCCTGCCCGTCCCCGACTGGCTGGAGCCGCGCCCGCCGCTGGATCTGTCCGATGTCTTCGAAGAAAGCGCCCCATGAACCCGGCAACCGAACTGGTTTTTCGCACCGACCCCTACGCCCGTTCCTGCACGGCCAGAATAATCAATATTGGCGCTGAGGGCACCATCGAATTGGACCGGACCGTTTTTTATGCCAGTTCGGGGGGGCAGCCCGGGGATAGCGGTGTTCTGACCGGGGCCAACGGCGAGCCGGTGGAAATTGCCACGACACTGCACCCGGACGGCGACAAGGGGCGGGTGGTTCATGTGTCCGCCGGGCCGTGCCAACTGGCGGTTGGTGACACGGTGACCTGCGAGTTAAACTGGGGGCGGCGCCATCGGCTCATGCGCATGCATACCGCGCTGCATCTGTTATCGGTGGTATTGGATTTTCCGGTGACCGGGGGTTCCATCGGGGCCGAAAAAGGGCGACTGGATTTTGACATGCCGCAAGTGCCAGATGACCGGGACGCCATTGAAGTGGCGTTGAACTCATTTGTCGCCGCCGATCATCCGGTGGGCGAGGAATGGATTACCGAGGCCGAGCTGGCCGACAATCCGGGGCTGGTCAAAACCATGGCCGTGGCGCCACCAAAGGGTGGGGGACACATCCGGCTTATTCGAATTGGCACCGGCAAGGCCACCATTGACTTGCAGCCCTGTGGGGGCACCCATGTGAACCGGACCGGCGAAATCGGGGCGCTGGTCCTTGGCAAGATCGAGAAAAAGGGGCGCCAGAACCGGCGGGTGACCATCCGTTTTGGTGACTGAAAAAATGAACAAAACAGACAACTCACCACTGGTTTCGGTGGCCTGGCTGGTCGAGCATTTAGGCCATGAAAATCTGTCCATCGTAGACGGGTCCTGGTACATGGCGGCCTCGGGCCGGGCGGCGGCAGCCGAGTTTAAGGCGGCCCATATTCCCGGCGCCGTTCTGTTTGAAATCGACACAATCGCTGACCGGACCACCGACCTGCCGCACATGGTGGCCGGGCCCAAAGAGTTTGCCGAAGCGGTGGGCGCGCTGGGCATATCCGAACGCGACACCATCGTTGTTTATGACGGATCGGGGCTGTTTTCGGCGGCCCGGGTGTGGTGGAATTTCAAGATCATGGGGGCGGCCAAGGTGTTTGTGCTCGACGGGGGCCTGCCGGCCTGGATTTCAGCAGGGCACCCCACCGTTGCGGGGGTAGCCGACCGCAAGGCCAGGGTTTTTCAGGCCCGGTTTGAGCCGTCGCTGGTGTTTGACAGTGCCGATATACAGGCGGGGATAAATTTGGGGCGGCAAGTGGTGGATGTGCGGCCAGCGCCGCGTTTTACCGGGGCGGCGCCCGACCCCAGGCCCGGTTTGCGGACCGGTCATATGCCCGGCAGCGCGAACCTGCCTTTCCCCACCCTGATCGAAGACGGGCGTCTGGTTTCGCCCGAACGAATTACCGCCCTTTTGAATGCGGCGGGGGTGGACACATCAAAACCACTGGTGACAACCTGCGGCTCGGGGGTAACGGCGCCCATTCTAAATCTGGCGCTGGCGCGAATCGGGGTAAACGCCATGGAAGTTTATGACGGTTCGTGGACCGACTGGGGCGGCAATGATGCCCTGCCGGTTGAGGTGGGACCGGCCAAAGGATAAAATCGGCAACAGGCAAACGGGGCAATTGAACAGCGGCGCCGGCGACCCTATTTGTTGGTGACACCAGAGGGGCCGACCGGTTGACGAAAAATTCGTACCCTACCCGCCCGGCCCCCCCGGGTAAAAATCAAAGGACAACGACCATGAGCTATTATTTTTCCACCACCATTGCGGCCGACAATATCGACGATGCCGTGGAGCGGGTGCTTGAGGCCCTCAAACAGGAAGGCTTCGGGGTGCTCACCGATATCGACATCAAAGCGACCATGAAGAAAAAACTCGATCTCGATTTTCGGCCCTACCGTATCCTTGGGGCCTGCAACCCGCCCCTCGCCCATCAGGCTTTAACCGCCGAAGACAAGATCGGCGCCCTGCTGCCGTGCAATGTGGTGGTTCAGGAAGCGGCAGGCGGCTTTGAGGTGGCTGCGGTGGACCCGGTGGCCTCCATGGCCTCGGTGGACAATGCCACCCTGGCCGAAATCGCGCCGCTGGTGCGCGACAAACTGGTAAAAGTGATCCAGTCGCTTTGAGTTTTCGGGGGAAAATACTGCCCGTGGGGCGCGCATGATCGAAGTGACCGATCTGGTCAAACGGTTCGGCAAACTCAC
>JAADFY010000119.1 GCA_013152625.1 Alphaproteobacteria bacterium | reverse complement strand
AGTCCGGGTCGCGCCCGGCGGCGGCAAAGCTGCCGGTGTCCAAAATCGAGACGCCGGAGTTTTGCCCGGGTTCGGCGATCGCGGGAGACAGGCTGCAATTGGCATAAATCCGGTGATTGTCGGCACGAAATGCGGTACCCGCTCCGGGCGGATTTCCGATTTCGGTTGCGGTGGTCCCAGACAGGGCACCCAGAGCGTTAATGGCGTGATACACCGGATATAGGGCACCGGAATTTTCGGTGTCCGCGATGGCGAACGGTCCGGCGGGGGCGGCAAGGGCGATGGCCTGGCAACCGCTTTTTGCTGCCGCCCAGGTGGCGCTGATCACGAATGCGGCGTTGAACAGCCCCCTTTGACGGGGATCGTGCCGGACCATTGGCCGCCGGCTGCCGCCGGCATTGTCGGCGCCAAATGCGCCATAGGGGTTTGAGCGCATGCCGATGGACACCAGGCCTAAACGATAGGGTCGGCCCGCCGCCTGTTGGGTTACGGTGCGGAAAATATCCGGCAATGCCTGGAGCGTTTCAAAAACCGAAAGATCGTCCGCCGCATGAACAATGGCCGACGAACCGTGGGTGACATAATCGCCGGCGGTCGCCGATGGCGGGCAACGGTTGAACTCGGCAAAATTGGTAAGCATTCCGGCGCCGATTTTTGCCCCGGGAAACTCGTGGCGGGAGGGGTCCACCAATTCCCCGGGGGTCGGCCCCGCCGGCCATGGTCCGGCGGGCTGGTAACTTTTCAGGTAGGGTTCGGGCACGGCAATCACATGGCGGGGCGATAATCCGTACCCGGCCAATTGCCCGGCAGTTTCACCCAGAAAGCGGGCCGGATCGGCGTTTTCAGGGACAACAATTTCAACATCCACATAGGCTTTTGTGCCCGCAATCAGCTGGGCCACCCGACCGAGTTCAGCGCCCGGCCACCCATATCCACCGCCCATGCGAACCAACAGCCCGGCAACCGTGTTTTGCGCCAGCAGGCCGGCGGCGGCATCGCTTAGCCAGCCCGGCTCAACACACAGCAAAACGTCGGGCATGACCGCTCGCACCGGGCCGCTTTGAGCGCCGGGCACGCGGGTGGGTTTTTTGGCGGCCTGTTCGCCAACCGGGCGCCGGGAACCCGACAGCGCCACGCGAATGCGCTGGTGCACACGGGCGCCGGCGGCAATGGTGTAGGGAAACGGCAGCGCAAGCGGGCGGCAATACGTTTTGAAGGAAGCATCGGACCAGTTTCTCTGGTCCTCCATCTCAAAAATTTCACCGTCAAAACCGATCTCGACCCGAACCCCATCGACCGTGTGGCTCAGCCCGGCGATATCAAATACCGGTTGGGCGGGGACAACCGCTAACGGGAAGCGCCCCTGTTCCTGCCCGCCGTCCGCATGGGTGACGGTGAGCGGCATACCGGCAACGCCGGCCAGGGGATGCAGCAGGGTAAAACCGGCCCGACTGACCTCGACATCGCGTGTTGCGGTCGCCTCAAATCCGGCAACCAAAACGCCTTCTCGCGTGGCGGTAATCGTCAGGTCAACATTTAGCGCACCGTCGCCGACGCCAAAACGCCGGCGCAACCGAAAGCTCCCCGCTTCGAGATTAACATCGAGCTCTTCGCGGACGTTTTGGGGCTCATATGTGCCCCAACCGGCGTCGCGAACAAGGCAATCAAGGCCGCGCACGACCTCAATGCCATCCCAGCAAATCCGGCGAATGGCACTACCCGTGCGCAGGAAATCCAGGCGCCCAAGATTAAATTCCGCAAGCACCGCTGGTGGATCCGCGGTGCCAAACAGAGCAATTTCCTGATCGTCGGATCGTGGGCCCACTGTTTCCTCAACCCTGTTCTAATCACTATGATAGATACTCATTATACCAGTAAGAAATGTCAGGCAACCCCTCACCATTTATGGGCACACGTGGCCCCGGCTCACGGGGGTAAAATCAGATGAAAACGGGTATGTTGAATTGGCAGGCTGGTCTGAGTTAGCGGCTCAACAGGTCATGGGGCGGTCCGGGCGCCCGCTTGACGCACCGACTTACGGCCGGTGGCGGCGCCGCCGGCTCATGTCAGCTTGCAGGCGGCGGTAAGTCACCGGGTTCTTTTGTAATTATCCTGATGATAGAGTTCATTGGCCCGGTTGAGATGGTCAGCCATTTTCTGGCCCGCCGCTACCGCATCACCCGCCTCGATGGCGTCAACAATCGCCTGGTGTTCGGCCAGGGTGAGCTTTTCCAGGCCCGGTTTGCGCACCAGATCGGCATGAAAATGGGTTAGCCAGCTAAACAGGGCAAACGACAACGATTCAAAAATGGGGTTGCCGCTGATGGCGGCAATCCGGCGGTGAAATATCCCGTCATATTCGAGGAATTTTTCTGACCCCTGCCCCGACCTTTGATGCTGGGCCAAAAGGGCACGCAACCCCACCACGTCCTCTTCGTTACGCTGGTGGGCGGCGATCCGGGCCATTTCGGCTTCGAACGTTGCCCGCGCCTCCTTGAGATGGCCCAGACTGGTTTCTGAATGGGCAAGAAGATGCCGCATGGTTTGCGTCAACTGTCCGACCATGGCGTCCATGGAGGGCTGGACTACCCGTGGCCGTTCGCCGTGGCGTATTTCAACCAGCCCCATACGCTGGAGGTTCTGCATGGCCTCCCGGATCGCGGGGCGCCCCACCCGATAGCTGGTCATGAGTTCGCGCTCAGAGGAAAGCGTGTCTCCCGGCTTCAGACCGCCATTCTGGATGAGCGCCAGCAGCCGCTCCTCCACATCATCGGATAGCTTGCGGCGGCGGATAGGATCTGGATCGGTTGTCATACCAGTATGCTAACGGCGAAGGTGCCCCTGTTCAAGTGACCAAACCGGGCAGGCCTTCCCGGTCTGTCGGGATGTTTTTTTACATCTTCCGCATACCCTCAGGAAGGAAAACCTGCTTGCGGGCAAAGCGCAGGGCCAAGGTATTTGCCCTGCCGGCATAGACTTCAATCACAACGCAGAGATTGAAATTTTCTGAACCTGGCCGTTTACTTCTCCCGCCGAAATTGGCGCATCAACTCTTTCGCTCAAGTTCTCCCCTATGACGACATCTTCTTTCATTACTATTTCTCCGAGAGGAGAGACCGAGAACAGGGCATCGAAAAGAGCATTTGAATACATGACGACCGCCGAACATTCAAAACCTTCCGCTTCAGATTGCTGCTCGCAAACCGCCGGGCGTGGCAGGTCGCGAAGGGCATTTTGTGTCTGAATGTCATAGTCCTCCAGTTCTTTGGGTAAAAACCGGTCGTTTGCGTTTTGGGCGAGCAAAAACGGTCCGTCGTCACCGCGCACGAAAAATGTAAAGAACCAAAGATAGGGCAGGACCGTCGATTCGTTGATTTTGAGCGGGTTTTTGGCGTTAAATCCGTGAAGGCCGAGCGCTTTTCCGTCCAGACGCACCATCTCGTCATCGCCATCATAAAGGTAGTAGAAAATCAGGTTCTGCGGCGTCCAACCACCATAAACGCCAACAAGATACCCCCGATCATACCAGGGCAGGCGCAGCATCTCCGCTTTGACATCCGCTTCAAATTGAATGACGCCATCCACCGGGGCCATCTCCTGCAGCAACGTCCGCCCTGCGGGCACCAGTTCACTCCATTCATTTTTCAAGATGTCGGGGTTGAATGAAGTTGCAGCCGGACGGGCACCAATTTTAATTTCTTCGCGCAAGATAGCCGCTTCCAGTGCCGCTTCAAACTCCGCCGCCTGCACCGGATCGTCCATATTGTAGCTTCTCATCCCGGATTCCGGGTCACCGGTTTCGTCCTGCCCCAAAACACCCTGATCAATCGCTGCGGTGTACAGCCTGTCCAGAAACACCCGATCGGTCACGATCCATTCGCCGGCGTCGTTTTTCGATATGCCGCGCAAAACATACCCGGCTTCCATCACGGCTTCGACGTCAATAATTCCCAGCCCGACATTTCGACCGGTTACACGAATAAGAAAATGTTGAAAGCTGTCATCGGCGACAGACATCTGCAGGGCAAAATAGTCCGGATAATTCGGCATTCCCGAAATCAATACTTCCTTGCTCATGGTTTCATAGGAAAAACTGACCAAATTATCTTCCGATTTAACGGACGCCGATCTCAATTCGTAGTTGTTACCATTTTTAATTATCTTGAATACTGAGAACTCGTTTTCACCGGATTGAACCAGATTTGTATTATTGGCGAATATATCCTCACTCTGGGAGGGGCTGATCAGCCGATAGTCAGACTCCAAAACGCAGCCGGACAAAATCAAGATCAATGTAATGATGAACACAAATTTCATGCTTTAGCCCCTCAGGTTTTGTGTGTGCGATCCAACTAAACTGGCAATGCCGGTGTTTGGCAACCCTGGGGCACGGCCCTGCAGGCTGGGGGCGAAATGGCGCTGCAATTGGAAAAGACATGCACGAGGAGGCGCGAAAAGCGGAGGAAGCGCTTTTTCCTGACGTGCTTGGAAAGAAAAATCGCGGTGAACGCAAAAAAAAACACGCCGGGTCCGGCTCGGATTTGTTCAAGTCCGGGCCCGGGCGGTTTTTAGTCCTGCGGGTGGGGCTATCCGCCAGCCTGATAGAATACGGTGGGCGCCAGTTCGGTGTCGGCAAAAAATGCAAAGACCGTATATTCGGCATTCTCGTCGTACCCCATGCCCAACGCCCCGGCAGGCATTCCAGGGGTTGCGATGCCCCGGATATCAGGCCGTTCAGCCAGCAGCAGGTCAATGGCCTGTAAAGGCACATGCCCCTCAAGGATATATTCACCGAAAATAACGGTATGACACCCGGCCAGTTCGTCCGTGACGCTGGCCTGCTTTTTCACCTCTGAAAGGTCGTCAAGATCGACCAGCTCAACCGTGTACCCCGCCTCCCTCATGGCGCCGGCCCAGGCCGTGCAGCAGCCGCACCAGGGGTTCTTGTAGACCGTCATCTCGTTATTCTGCGCAGAAACTGCCGGCCCGGCAAAACCAAGGCCAGCAACCAATGCGGCCACGGGGAAGATGTTCAGACTTTTCATGGTTTTGCTCCTGCAGAACGCTGCATTGTTGCGGACATGCGGCCCCCGGGTACATGGCTCAGAGACATGGC
>JAADFY010000118.1 GCA_013152625.1 Alphaproteobacteria bacterium | reverse complement strand
CGTTTACCTCCAGCAAGGAAATGCGCACCCTGCCGGTGGGGCTCAATGATTTCATTGGCCAGTATGGTATCCGCTGGGGCGAACTGATGGCTTCCTCGGTGATGGTTTCCGTGCCCGTGGTCGTCGTATTTTTCTTCCTGCAACGCTATTTTGTCGCCGGGCTGACCGCCGGCGCCGTAAAGGGGTAACCCATGGCCCTGATTGAAATTTCCCATCCCCATCCCGGCGTCCGGCAGTTGCTTTTCAACCGGCCCGACAAACTCAATGCGCTTTCCACGCCGCTCATGGCCGAGTTCGACCGGGCGCTGGACGATGCGGCGGGCCCGGACGTGCGGGTTCTGGTGTTGCGGGGCGCCGGGGGCAAAGCGTTCGTGGCCGGGGCCGACATCGCTGAATACCAGGGGGGGAAACGGACGCAGTTTATCGCGTTTCAGAAAAATTCGCGCCGGGTTTTTGACAAACTCGAACGCCTGCCCAAACCGGTCATCTGCGCCATTGACGGATTTGCACTTGGGGGCGGATTTGAGATCGCGCTGTGCTGCGACATCATCATAGTGTCCGACCAGGCGCGCCTTGGTTTGCCCGAAGGCCGGCTGGGGCTTTGCCCGGGTGGTGGCGGCACCGTGCGGCTGACCCGGGCGGTGGGCAAGTTCGCTGCCTCGGACATCATGCTTGCCGGCTGGCACATGAGCGGCCGGCGCGCCCATGAGTTGGGGATCGCTGCCGAGGTAACCGCGCCCGAGGCCCTAACTGATGCGGTGCTCCAGCGGGCGCGGGCCTCATTGAAAATTGCCCCCCTGGCGCTGGCGGAAATGAAGCGGCTGATACGGGAGGGGCCCGAAACACCCGTTGAGGCTGCCAAAAGCCACGAACAGGCGGCCTTGTTCGGGCTTTTTTCCACAGGAGACGGGCAGGAAGGGATCGAGGCTTTCGTGGAAAAACGCGACCCGGTTTTCAAGGGAGAATGAGCAATGGAATTTGAAGGCAAGGTGGCGGTTGTTACCGGTGGGGCCATGGGTATCGGGCGGGCCTGCGCCGAGGCGTTTGTACGGGGGGGTGCCAAAGTGGTGCTGGCCGACATCAATGGCGAGGTGGGGGCGAAAACCGCTGCCGAACTTGGGGAGCGCGCGCTTTTTGTGCCCACAGATGTCCGTTCCCTTAGCGCGATGCAGGCCATGGCCGATCGGGCGGTGCACACGTTCGGTGGCATCGACATTTTGCTCAATAACGCGGCGCGGGCACAAAAGGGCGTCGTCGATGAAATTGATCAGGAGCAGTGGCAGGATGTCATCAACACCAACCTTTCCGGCTTCTGGCGGGGCATGAAAGTTTGCGTGCCGTACATGCGGGAACGGGGCGGGGGGGCAATCGTGAATATGTCATCCGTGCAAGGGTTGCGCGGCTTTCGGGGCTGGTCTGCCTATGCCGCCGCCAAAGGGGCGATCAACGCACTAACGGTTCAGACCGCTATCGATCTTGCCCCCGCCGGCATCCGGGTGAATGCGGTGGCGCCGGGGACCATTCTGACGCCCATGAACGAGAGCATATTTTCCGATCTCGATGATCCCTCCGATCTGATCGAAACCTGGAGCAAGGCCCATCCGCTTGGCCGCTTTGGCCGCCCCGACGAGGTGGCCGACGCGGTGATGTTTCTTGCCTCGGAACGGGCCAGTTTCATTACCGGCGAAATCCTGCGGGTGGATGGCGGCCTTGCCATCCGGGGGGAGTAACGCACATGGGCGAGCTTGCACACGACAAGGTAACCCTTAAAAACCGTTGGGGGCGCCTGACTTTTAATCCCGCAATCGGCAACTTGCGTCACCTGTCGTTTTTAATGAACGGGCAGGTGATTGAACCATTGAGTACCGCGCCCTGGGTGAAGGACGCGACCGTTGCGCTCGGCGAGGACCTCTCGCCGATGAACCGGGCGCTATCGGGGGACTTTTTCTGCGCCCCGTTCGGCAAAAGCGATGTCGAAGACGCGCCGGCTCATGGCTGGAGCGCTAACAGCACCTGGGAGATTTTGTCCCGGACCTCCGATCGCCTGCATTGCGTGCTGGGGCGTCCAGTGATGGGTGCAACCATTGAAAAACAGGTGCGGCTGGCCCCCGATGCGCCATTGCTCTACCAGACCCATTGGATCAAAGGCGGAGCAGGCGGACTGCCCGTTGCCCACCATCCGATGATCAAACTGGCAGGTACCGGCCGATTCAGCACTTCGCCCAAGCGCCGGGCCATCACCTCGCCGGTGCCGCTTGAGCCCGACCGCAACCGGTTGGCCTGTGGGTCCGAAACGGGTGACCTTGAAGCTTTTCCCGGCGATCAGGGCGATCAGGTCGATCTGACCAGATTACCCATTGCCCACCGCCACGAGGATTTCATTACCCTGGTGGAGGCGGAGGGGGCGCCGCTGGGCTGGTCTGCGGTGGTTCGCGACGAAGAAAATGATATTGTTTTTGTGCTCAAGGACCCCCGTGTGCTGCCGGTGACCATGTTGTGGCATTCCAATGGCGGGCGCGATTATGCACCCTGGAACGGGCGCCACAGGGGTGTTCTGGGCATTGAAGATGGCTGTGCCGCCGGGGACGGCGGTCACCGGGCGGCGCTTTTGGAAAATCCCGTGAGCCGCATGGGCGTCGCCACCGCCCTGCCCCTTGCCGATCGACGCACCCATCGTGTTGCCCATGTGATCGGCGCCCTGGCGCGGCCCGACGGGTGGGGGCGCATCGCCGGGATTGCCCAAAGCGGAAACGCGCTGATCCTGACCGAGGCGGGTGGCGACACCCGAACCGTGCCGTTTGAGAAAAATTTCTTTGCAGGAACGGAGGGGATATGACCACGGTCGTACTGACCAATCTGGGCAAGAAGTTCGGTGATTTTACCGCGCTTGAGGGCCTGAACCTGACCATTAAGGATGGAGAATTTCTGGTTCTGCTCGGACCGTCCGGCTGCGGAAAATCCACCACCATGCGTTTGATCGCAGGGCTGGAGGAGCCCACCACCGGCGACATTGTGATCGGGGGGGACAAGGTCAACGATATTCCGGCCCGCCACCGGGATCTGGCGATGGTATTTCAGGACTATGCGCTTTATCCGCACATGACGGTGGGAGAAAATATCGGCTATCCGCTAAAAATGGCGAAGGTGGGTCGCAAAGAGCGCCAGCGCCGGGTGACCGAAGCGGCGGCCAAGATCGAGATGGCCCATCTGCTGAGCCGCCGTCCTGCGGAACTGTCGGGCGGACAGCGCCAGCGGGTGGCACTGGCCCGGGCAATCGTTAGAACCCCAAGGCTTTTTTTAATGGACGAGCCGCTTTCGAACCTTGATGCCAAATTGCGCACCGTCATGCGCGCGGAGCTAAAGCACCTGCAAAGGGAGCTGGCGACAACAACGATATATGTCACCCACGATCAGGTCGAAGCCATGACCCTGGCCGATAGAATTGTGATCATGAACGAGGCGCGCATCCGGCAGATTGGCACGCCGGCGGAAATTTACGCGCGCCCGGCCAGCACATTTGTTGCCGGTTTTGTCGGGTCTCCGCCCATGAACCTGATTGCCGGCACCCTGGCGGGGGGCCTGTTTTCCCATGTGGGTGGCACGCTGGCTGTGCCCGGGGCCGGCGACGGCGAGGTCACCCTCGGGGTGCGGCCTGAAGATATTTCGGTGACCGATGGCGACGCGGATCTGACCGGGGTGGTTTATTCATCGGAATTGCTGGGGGATTGTACGCTGCTGAACGTTCGCGTCGGCGGGGCGCTGGTGGCGGCAAAAGTCGGACCCACCGAAGGCCGAGACATGGGCACCCAAATCGGCCTCAAGCTTACCCACGAAAAACTGCACCTGTTCGATCAGGCAACAGGCAAACGACGGGAGGCCTGGAAATGAGCTATTCGTTTGCCACCTCGCCCGAACCGGTCCTGGGGGTGGACCGGGCAATGGTGTTTTTTGATGGCATGTTCACGGAACCCAAACTCAGCCACCCCGAAGGGGTCGCAGTGGGCCCCGATGACTGGATCTGGGTTGGCAATCAGGACGGCGATATCTGCCGTGTGGCCCCGGACGGTTCGGCCATGGAACGGGTTGCCTCAACGGGTGGATTTATCCTCGGTTTGGCATTTGATGGCGACCGGGCGCTGTTTGCCTGCGATCTGAAACATGGCGCCGTGTTCCGGCTGGATCTCTCCAGCCGCGATTTGACCCGCTTTACCGCCCCGGGCATGAAAATTCCGAACTATCCGTTGGTGGACAGGGCGCGGGGGCGGCTTTTTGTCTCCGACAGCCATGAACCAAGGGTGCCCGGCCCCGGCATCTGGAGCTTTGATCTGGCCACCGGCGCCGGGGACCTCTGGTACCCCCATGGGCTGAATTTCGCCAATGGTCTGGCCATGGGGCCGGACGGCAACACCCTTTATGTGTGCGAGACGTTTGCTCCCGCCATTACAAAAATTGCGATCAATCCCGATGGCAGTGCCGGCGACGCCACTCCCTTTGCCAGCAACCTGCCCGGCCTGCCGGACGGTATTGCCTTTGATGGGGCGGGCAATATTGTGGTTGCTTGCTATGAACCCTCGCGGCTTTTGCGGATTTCGCCGGACGGCGGGCAGGTTAAGGTGCTGATCGAAGACGCCACTGCCCATGTACTTTGCCACCCCACCAATATCGCATTTGCTGATCGTCGGCTTTTTGTCGCCAATCTTGGCCGCTGGCACGTGAGCGAAATCGCGGTGGACATTGGCGCCCCGCCCCTGTGGCAGGTCAGCCAATGAGCCGGGATGATCCAACAAAGGATACCACAACTTTCAAGGGGCTGACCTGGGATCACCCCCGGGGCTATGACGCCCTGGCCGAGGCGGCCCGCCGGGTAAACACCGGGCGCAGCACCGCGCTGGTATCGTGGGAAAAACAACCGCTGGCCGGGTTCGAGAGTGCCCCGATTGGCGAGCTGGCGGCGGCATACGATCTTTTAGTGCTCGATCATCCTCATATCGGGGAGGCGGTGGCTGAAAACTGCCTTATTCCCCTCGAAACGCTTTTCGCCCCGGACATTCTTGCAAAATGGGCGGCCCAGACCGTCGGCCCCGCATTTGCCTCTTACCGATGGGGTGGCAAGAGCTGGGCAGTGCCCCTGGATGTGGCCACCCAGGTCATGTCCCGGCGCCGGGACAGCGTGCCGACGCCGCC
>JAADFY010000117.1 GCA_013152625.1 Alphaproteobacteria bacterium | reverse complement strand
GGCGAGTTTGTGGAGAACCTGCCCACCCAGCCCAATGTGCTGCGGTGCCAGTTTGCCTGTCAGTGGAACGGTGATGAACGCACCGAGCGCTATGCCTTTAACGGACGCACCTTTGCCGACATGGCAAGGGGAGCGGCCCGCACCGGCATGCACGGCCTGACCGTGTGGGGGGAACCATCGCCCTATTTTGCCACGGTGGAACTAAGCTATCTCGCGTTTGCCCGGTTTGGCTGGAAGCCGGATTTGAGCTGGGACACCTTCATGGACGAGGATATGGCGCCCCGTTTGGGCGGACGGGCGGCGGCGGATATGTTTGTGGGGCTGGCCGAGGAACTGGACGCCAATCAGCACTTGCCGGTTGAACGTTTGAGCGAAATGGGGCGGGTGGCACGGGACCATGCCTTGGGAGGGGCCGGGGAAGTGGCGCGGCGCTGGCTGACAGTGTGCGATCAGATTTCGCGCCGGCAGTTTATGGGAAGTTGAGTGCGCCTGATGGTGGAATTTTTGCCTCACGGGTCGCACCGCATCCAACATGACGCTGGTCGCTATGCTGGATACTGACCCTCCGGCAGGGCGGCCTGTTCGGCCGGCTCGCGTTGAAGCTCGCTGAGCTCAGGGTCAGATAAAATGGGTTCGCACCGCCTCGTTTGGTGCGCTCCTATTTCACCGCGCCGGCGGTGAGGCCCTTGATGATATAGCGCTCGAGCATGATGCCAACGATGGCCAGTGGCGCGATGGCGGCGGTGGACAGGGCGGCCATGGTCCACCATGAAATCCCTTGCGAACCTGTCTGGCTGGCGACCATCACCGGCAGGGTTTTCGCGTTGGTGGAGGTGAGCAGGGCGGCGAAATAATATTCGTTCCAGGTCAGGATCAGCGAAAGAATAAAGGCAGCGACCATGCCCGGCATGGCAATGGGCACAATAATGCGGAAAAACACCCCCCAGTGGGACAGCCCGTCCACCAGGGCGGCCTCGTCAAGTTCGCGGGGAATAGTGTTGAACTGGTCGCGCATGATCCAGATGACGATGGGCAAAACCGTGAGCGTATAGATGAAAATCATGCCCGGATAGGTGTCGAGCAGGGCAAGGAATTTATACAAAACCAGAAACGGCAGGGCCAGAACCACCGGGGGCAGGATAAGCTGGGAGATGAAGAAAAACAGGATGTCGTCGTTGCGCATGAAGCCGAATTTATAGGTAAACCGGCTTAGGCCATAGGCGGCCAGCGAGCCTAAGATCAACGCCAGCATCGATGAACCCACCGAGGTAATAATGGAGTTGATAAAACGCCCGATAAACTCGTCGCGGGGGGTGGATATGCCAAATATCGTATCGGGGGACAGGCCCAAAGACCGCCAGCCTTTCCAGTTGGGCTGGAAATCAATCCAGGGGATCAGATTGCCCTGGGTGACATCGACGGCGCTTTTGAACGAAGTGGACAGGGTCCAGTACAGAGGAAACAGGGCAACGAATGTCCAGGTCAGCAGGGCGCCGTAAATGAGTACCCGCATCAGGGCATAGTTGGGGGGCCGATTGGCTTTGCTTTCGGCATATTTATCATCAAAAGTTATAGCCATGATGCGCCCCGGTACTGGTCGGATCTCAAATTCATTGGTCTGTTACATTTCTGGTCAGCCGGTTGGCGACCCGGAGCATCAGGATAAGGAAAATTATGATTGCGATGAGGTAGAACACCGCCAGCGCGGTGCCGTAGCCGACATTGGAGCGGTCGCGGTACACACGGAAGATAAAACTGGACACGGTATCTGTGGCGCCGCCGGGACCGCCCGATGTGACGTTAATGACGATATCGGCCAGCTTGAGTTTGAATATCGTTCTGATCAGCACCGCGGTGACCGAAACCGGCAGCATGAGCGGGAAGGTGATTTTCCAAAATGACTGCCAGGCATTGGCGCCATCGACTTTTGCCGCTTCCACCACTTCGCGGGGCAGGGCCTGCAGGCCGGCCAGCAGTAAAATCATCATGAACGGGATGGTCATCCAGGCGTCCATGACCTCAATGCTGAGGCGGGCGACCCAGGGGGAGGAAAAGAAAGTGGGGGACTCCACACCAATGTCCCGCAAAAACGAGGCAACGGGGCCAAACCGGGATTCAAGCATGGATTTGCCGATCATCCAGCTGACGGCCACCGGCGAGAGCATGAAGGGCAGCAAAAACGCAACCCGGAAGAATTTGCGCGCTTTTATGTCGGCGTTGAGCAACAGGGCAAGACCGAAGGCAATGGCGTATTCGACCAGAACCAGGGCCACGTAATACACCATGTTGAGCAGGGAATTCCAGTAAAACGGATCCTGCATCAACAAGACGAGATTTCCGAAGCCGAAAAATTTCGGGCCGTCCAGGGAGCTTAAGTTCCAGTCCAGCGAGGCAATGTAAAAGCCGAACAGGGTGGGGAATACGACCACGGCAATGGTAAACAGCGCCGCCGGCAATACAAACAGGGCCCGCCAGCCCGGCTCGCCGCGCACCAGGACCTGACCGGTGCCCAGGGCCACGGCCCAGGCCACGTAGGCGTAAAGGGTGGGGCGCCAGTTTTCAAAGCCAATGGGCAAGGTGCCCGTAGCATCCAGAATTTGCAGCAAGATCATGGCCAGCAGGCCAAGGGACCCGAACCAGATCAGGGCCCGGCCCATGGATTGCCGGGCCGCCGGAATGGGTGCCCCGCGATTTTGGGTGTAGCGGGCGTGCTCGAATTGCGGGGGAGCGGCCATTTACAAGCGCCCTTTGGTGACAGGCTGATTGGTGGGTACAAAAGTGGCGCCGACAGGCGCCACTTTCATGTGTTTGCAGATACAGCCGTTATCAGGCTGCGCCATACCGCTAGAGACCCAGTGAGGCCTTGTAGAGCGCGATCTGGTTATCCCGGCCAATCTGGTCGGTGATCTTTTCCCAGGCGGCGGCGATGTTGTCGGCCCCGGTCTGGGCGTCAAACTGGCCGGCGTAGATTTTTGCCAGTTCGTCCTCTGCCACCGAATAATACTGGAAGATACCCGGAATACGCGGTTCGATCGCCGCGTTGGGGTGGTTGTAGGAATTGGCCTGGGAGGCGAGATAGTTGGTAATGAACGCCTCGTCATAGCCCGCGCCGACCCACTCGGGGATGTTGAAGTGGGAATTGCGGTAGGGCTGGAAGCCCGAAGGATAGGCCGACGCCCACAGGGAGATGTCCTTGCCGCCCAGATGGGCCGCAGCACTCCAGGCCGCCTTGTGCTTGAGGCTGTCGCCATCGACCCGGGCCATGACATATACGCCCCAGCCGATATAGGCCATGTTGGGGGCATGGTTCGGACCCGATGCAAGGGTGTCCCAATTGCCGGTGCTGGCATTGTAGACATCGTCGGAGCCGGGCAGAATGTCGAAACCAACCACATCACCAACCACTGACGAATCAGAGGTCTTGGCATTGGAACCGATGTCGCCCCACCAGCTGAGCATGGAGCCGGTACCGGCCAGGAACTGCTGGAAGCCGGTGGTGCCGGGATCCGCATTGATCTGGTCGGGGGGCTGGGAGTCAATCGTGTCGAGCACGTCCTGAATGGCGCGCACCCAGGCCGGATTGTTCACCCGGGGTTTCATGGTGTCGGCGTCGAACAGCCAGTTAGGATCGTCGGGGTGTTTGGCATAGGCAGTGGCCCGTGAGCCAAGGAAGTAAAAGCCAAATCCGCCCCAGCCCTTCAGCGGGTCGAGATAGCCATTTGCGTCCTGACCGCCAATTTTCTTGCCCTTGAGAAATTTGGTGACCGCCTGAACTTTTTGCCAGGTGGTGGGTACTTCCCAGGGGCCGTCATTGCCTTCGTCCGTCCAGGCGGCAGCCAGATCCTCATCGGTGAAATAGTCGGTGCGATAGTTGAAGTTGTGGCAGTCGCCATCAATGGAAACGCGGTAGGTCTTGCCGGCCCAGGTGCCAACCGGGGCTTTGAGATAATCCACATAATCGTCCATGTCGATCTGTTCGCGCACCCAATCGGGCATTTCAGAAGCCAGGCCCTTGCCGGCGACATCGCCTTCAAAGGGGGCACCCATTTCGATGATGTCGAAATCAACGGTGCCGGTGGCAATGGATTGCTGCAGCCGGGCGTTGTAGTCCGACTGGGCAAGATCGATCCAGTTGATCTTGGCGCCGGTATAGGCTTCCCAGGGCTTCAAGAACCCGCGAAACAGGAAGTTGTGCAGGTTCTGGTTGTTCAACCCCATGAATGTGAGTTCAACCCCGGCAAATTCGCCTTCGGACACCCGGTCTTTGGTGGGGCCAAGGGCCAGCTCGCCAACCTTGCGCCAATCAGCATCGGTGGGCGACCCAACGCCAACACCGGGTACCTTGAGCATTTCGGCGCGCAAATCCGAAGCGGCAAAGGCAGGTGCAGTAAATGCGCCCAGTGCGGTGCTCGCACCGAGTGCGGCGACGCTCGCCCCTGCTGCGCCCTTAAGCACAGAACGGCGGCTGGCCTGCATGGCCATCATTTTATTGTACAGTTCACGTTTCACGAGGGTTCCTCCCTTTGAACCGGTTGTTATTGGACCCAAAGCCGCCTACTCACGACCGTCCTGGCCGCCAACTCGCTGCCGGACGGTCCGGCAGCCGATGCTGGCCTGCATGATCAGGACTGCGCCGGGAGGCTCACCTCTTCCTTGACAAGGTGGGCTCGACAGGCGGCAAGGCTGATAGGATAGTAGGTAGGTGAAATGGCGGGTGTCAACAAATTCCGCGCCAAGTTTATCAGATGTCCCCGCCGCTTACCGAATAAACAAACCCACAGGTCCCGCCAATGCTACCGATCAAATACCACTTCGCCACCCGAGTGAATTCATTTCGGACCGGGCCGGACCGGCCGGATGCGGCCGTTGCCATCAGGGCGATTGCCGAAATCGACGGGATCACGGCGCTGGAGCTGAATTTTCCACAGCATTTTGCCCCAGGGCGACCGGCAGAACTTCTGGATGTGGCCGGCGATGCGGGCCTTGAGGTAACAGCGCTTAATCTCAGGTTTGATGGCGCCGATTTTGATGCCGGGGCCTTTACCCATCCCCTGGCTGAAAACCGGGAAAAAGCGATTGAAACAGCATTTGAGGCGGTGGATTTTGCTGCCGGTCACGCCATTGATCATGTGATTTTGTGGATGGGGCCGGACGGGTTCGATTATCCGTTTCAGGTGGATTACCGGCAGGTCTGGGA
>JAADFY010000116.1 GCA_013152625.1 Alphaproteobacteria bacterium | reverse complement strand
GCCCTTAGAGCGTGTCACCGATAAGTGGACACCGGTTATCGGGCCAGCGAGGTGCGAGCCCCTACGCTCGCAGCCGCCGTCGGGCAAACAACACGCGTCAACAAAAAACCAAGAGCCCTGTTTTGTAACCATCAAAACAGGATACGCTCTAGGTTCCGTCCGGCACCAGATCGCCAAGGGCGACATTCAAGGCGGCATCGAAGCCGCGCCAGTCATTGAGCAGCGCCCCGTCAAAGCGCACCAGCGCCGACACCTGCGGATTTATCGCCAGGGTACGCATGCAGGTGTCGATCCAGGTGTCATTGGTGTTTAATCGCAGACATTTGGCGACGAACGGATCGGGCGACAGCGGGTCATACCAGACCATCTCGTCGCGATATCCGCCTTCCGCGCCCAGGGTCTTGCCCACCAGTCCGCGCACGTCGGTATAAGCGATGCTGCCGAAACGGTGAATATAAAGCGTGTCGAGCAGCACAGCACTCGGGATTGCCCGGGCCCGGGCCAGCAGTTTGACATCGGCCCGGGCGCGGGTGCCCCGTCCGGTGATTTCAAGAGGCACGGTCACATCGATCATGTCGGCGACACCGCCGGAACGCTGGGCGGGATAGCGTATCCAGTTTTGAGGGATCGCCAACGCGGTTCCGGCCAGGACAAACCCCACGTCCGGGCCTTTGCTCGTTGCCATACCATCGCCGGGTGGGGCGCGCATGGCGTCCAGTAGATAAGCTGCGCCCAGACCCATGGCCGCGATTACGATCACGGTTGCCAGCAGATTGAACCTGAAAACGGAGTTCAGCGTATCCGCCTGGCCGGCGCCGGGCCCGGGATTTCCCCCATTCGCTCCACTTCCCATGGCATTAACCATCAATCCGCGCACCTAATGACACCGCTATCAGGCACCGGTATGCTTAACAAACAGTGAAAAACCGGCGCAAAGCCGGACAAGAGGCGTTTCAAATCAGGGGTTTTCGGGCATGTCGACAGATTTCATGCTGGCGTTGTTTATCATCGCGTTGGGGCTGAGCGTAGCGGGGGCGGGCACCCATCTTTATCAGATGGTCTGGCGTCAGCAGGCCATGTTGCGCTTTGATGGCGCGACCTACATTCGCTCCATGGGCCATCTGGCCATGAGTTTTGTTTGCGGGCCCTATATCATGCTGATGCTGGGTTGGAAATCTGATGACAAAGGCAAGGTGATCGTGAGCGCTGCACTGCTTTCTTCATTCATTGCCTTCACCTGGAGTTTTCTCACCGGGATCATGTTTCTAGGGGCCTATGTGGCCTCTACCGGCGCGTAGCCAAAACAAAATACCCATTACTCCACCATCAGCGTCACAAAAATCTGATGGAACACAATGAGGCCGACCCCGGTAAAGGGATCGGCCTCTTTTGCGGCCGCGTCAGGGGATCGCACATTGTGCGTGCGGCCTCGCAAAGTCTCCTGGTCAGTACGAAGCCGCTAGCGCACGGCAATTTTCAGGGGACGATGATCGGTAAGTCCCACCCATTGGGCGGAGTTAACCTGGGACTGGCGTTTAAGATACAGGTACGGCGTGTCGTTCCACATATCCACACGGCCTCTTAGATTGTCCAAAACGATGTCGCCGCGATCGGTGCGCACGGTCAGAACCGCGTGGCCCTCGCCATTGGTCTGGCGCACAACCGTGATCAAAAGGGTGCTCGGGGGCCAGCCCAGGGCAATCAGATCCCGACGCTTGGCCAGCGCATAGTCTTCACAATCGCCATATCCCTGGGGGTAGGCCCAGTATTCAACGGTGTTGTAAAGATCCTGATCGGAAACCGGGATGACGGCGGCGTTGATCTCGGCATTAATGCGCAACAATTGCTGCCAGCGGGCATCGGTCAGGGCCTGCACGGCGACAGGCTCGGCGTTGCGACCACATTCGCCCACCTGCTCGGCGCAAAACTGGGCAGCGCCCATGGGGATGGAGGTTTGGCCGGTTTCGGGGGTAAATACATTGGCGACATTAGATGCGTGTGCCGGCATGGCGGCGCCAAGTGAGGCGCCAAGCGATACGCTAAAAGCAAGAATGGATGGCAGGACCACACGGCCCAGAAGCTGGTTTTTCATTTTTTGTGTTCTCCCTGATGGGGAACACGCTACCGAGCCCGGATTAGGGGCTTGAAAAAAATGAGGTGCAAGTTTTATTCAAACATTACGGGGCTTTAGGAGATCTGATTAACCATTGCCGGCGCGCCGGCGAGGTGCGAGCCGTCACGCGAGCAGCCGTTTTAATCTCAGACCCTGAGTTCAGCGAGCTTCAACGCGAGCCGGGCGAACAGCCCGCGCCGTCGCAGGCTCAACTCAGACCATAGCGACCAGCATCATGATCTGAGTGGTACGAGCCGTGAGACAAAAAGAGCACCCCCACCCCTGACCCTCCCCGCAAGGGGGAGGGGGCAGTGCGGAACTCCAAAGGCAAAAGCACTCAGTTTTGGCCATTTATACATGCCCGGCTCTCAACGAGGACGGAGCGCGGCGAGCCGCGCCCCTCGGAGCCGGTGAGCAATAGCGAACTCGGCGTGAGAGGAAACAAGAGGCCCGTGAGGCAAATATATCCACCCCTTGGCCGAACTGCTACTGGATGTTCAGGTTTCGCTGAATGACAGTGAGCATTTCCTGAACCGAGGCGAATTCCACTGCGATTCCGTCATCGAAGTGGCGGACGATGCGGGCGCGCATCCGGCCCAGGGTCACCGGCGTGCCCATTGCGGGCCGGACATCGATTTCCACTGCGGCGCCGGACAGGGAAATATCGAGGATCTTGCAGGCATAGCGCCGCCCGTCTTCGAGACGAATGGAGGAATGGCGGATATCGGGAACCGTGCGTTCGTGGCGACGGTCCTCGGGCAGATCGAGAATGTCCTTGTTGGCCAGCCATGTGAGCTGGGCCGCCATTTTGTCGCGTTTTCTCACCGAGGCGTTGATCTCAATGGCAAATCCGCCCTCGGTCTGGCGCACGATGGTGCCCTCCACCCGCCCGATATCGTCGAGATAGACAATGACCTTTTCGCCGTCTGTGCCCGAGACCGGCGCGATGACTATCGCGTCGCCGGGGGACATTTCGAGCACCTGACAGGGAAACTCGGAGCGGTCGGCCAGCATGTAGCGCCCCAGAATGGATACTTTGACCCGCTGAAAGCGGCGACGTTCTGCCGATTGCGGCTCGCCGGATATTCCGGTTTCAGCGGTGTGCGCAGTCTCGATCATGCAAACCTTCGCAATAGGGCCCAGCGTGGCAATACCAGCCCAGGTTAGCCGATCTTGGTTAACCGTTGGTTTGCAAATAGCGGGCGGCGGGACGCTTTATCAGCGCGTGCCGAGACGCAATCCGGCGTGTGCGGCGGCGCTGGCCGGTGCGCGCGGCGGCGTTGGCGAAGTTTTGGTGCGGCGTTATTGCTTGCCGCCGTCGATGACCGAAAGATGGGCATAGCGGCGCGAGCCGGGGGCCGGGCCAAAGGCGGTGATGGGTGCAGCGTCACCATTGGCGCCAACCTCGAGCCGGTCGTCAATTGCTGTGGACAGATCGCGGCCGGGCAGGGCGGCAGTGTGATCGTCGGGCCAGATCAGTCGCAGGCCGCTGATGCGCTGTTCCATGACCGGATGGGTACCCAGCCAGTAGGGCTCGGTCAGGGCGGTCAGGGCGCCGATTATGCGCGTGTTGGTGGCGCCATTGTGCTTGAGGGGCAATAATATGGTCTCAAATCCGAGTTGGGCGCCGTGATAGGCGGTGGCTGAAAAATTGATCAGCGCCACCGCATGGTCCTCGGTGACCGCTTTGATCAGGGTTTCAATGGCATCCTGATCTTTTTCGCTCCAAAGACCCACGAACGAACGGGATTTAAGCTCGCGGCAATACGCTGAACACAGGTGCGATCCGGCCAGGCGAAAGGTAAAACCGTTGTCGTCGTCGGCCTCCAGAATAAACGTGTTGGCCAGGGCGCCACGAATGCGGACCGGATCAATGTCCCGGCGCTCCGGGGCGCTTCTGGTGCCACGAAGCTCGTTCCAATAGGTGAACAGATCGCGGGTGGATTGTTTTTGCATGCCCAATTTTCCGTGCCCAGCGGTGCCTTGCCAGCGGTGCCTTGCCAGCGGTGCCTTGGGGCGGGTTGATCCCGCCCTTTTTCATGACTTACGGCCCGCGTGCGCGCCGCCCGAATTCGAGATCAACTGTGCAGCATGCGCGGGGCAAATGCGCTCTTAAACAAACATTAAGGTTAATGGGGCGCGACACGGTGGATAAGAGCAAAAAAAGCGGGCATATAGCGGGTTTGACGGGCTTGCGAGCGCATGAATTGCCCGGTTTGGCCGGGGAGAAATCTGCATGAGCGGTGATGAAAATCGCCAACGTGGCGCAAAGGACACATCGGACAAGCCGGTGCCGGTATTCAATGTGCCGATCGTGGTGTTGGGGGCTATCGGCTTTATCGTTGCGGTGCATCTGGCCACGACACTGGTTCTGGACGGCAACGGGGTATTCGATCTCTATGTGTGGCTGGCGTTTATTCCGGTGCGCCTGACCATGCCGGCGGAGTTTCCCGGCGGGATGTGGCCATTGTTGTGGACCCCGGTGACCCATGCGTTTTTGCACGGGGGCTGGGAGCATCTGGCGTTTAACGGCGCCTGGCTTCTGGTATTTGGGACCCCGGTTGCCCGGCGCTATGGCGCCCCCGGTTTTGCGATGTTGTTTGTTGTTGGAGCGGTGGCCGGCGCGCTGGCGTTTGCCGTGACCAATCTGAGTACGATTGCCGTGGTTATCGGCGCATCGGGGGCCATATCCGGGCTGACCGGGGCGGCGGTGCGGTTTGTTTTTCAGCCGGCAATTTTTGTGCGCGATCCGGACAGCGGACGACCGGTTGCAGCCGGCCGGCGCCTTGCCAATTTGAAGGAATTTGTCGCCAACCGGCGGGCGCTGGTGTTTACGGGGGTCTGGTTGCTGATCAATCTGGGGATCGGGGTTTTTGCCCTGGTCACCAAAGCCGATAGCGGCATTGCCTGGCAGGCCCATGTGGGCGGATTTCTTGCCGGGTTTGTTGCCGTCGCCTGGCTGGAACGGCGGCTGATCTAAAAAGAGGACTGCTTAGCTTGACAAGCTTTATGCTTAGCTCTTGTACACTTTCTCCGGGTCGAACAGGGGCGGCTGATCGGGGGTCGACAGTTCAAACCCGGATTTTCCGGGTACCACCCGCCGGTAAAAACAGCTTTTGCGCCCCGTATGACAGGCGGCGCCTGTTCCGGCGGGATCCACCACAAGCAAAATCGCGTCCTGATCGCAATCGACGCGCATTTCAACCACATTCAGCACTTCTCCGGACGTTTCCCCCTTGCGCCAGATTTTACCCCGGGAACGGGAGAAAAAGTGCACCTGTGCCGTTTCAAGGGTCAGCCGCAGGGCTTTTTCATCCATGTGGGCCAGCATGAGAACCGCGCCGGTGCCCGCCTCAACGGCAATGGCGGTCACCAGACCATGGGAATCGAATTTCGGCGCCAGAGTGGTGCCCAGTTCGCGCTCTTTGGGGTCCATGGAAACGGGGAATGAATTTTGATCTGTCATGGGCGAGAACCTACGCCGGATTGCCCGGCGTCACCAGAATGAAAAATCGGGCATGCCGGCGGCGGCCAAAACATTGCCAAGGGCGGGTGCACGCCTTACGTGTTGGCGGTGTTAGGGTCCAGACCCTAATTCGGGCAGCGCCGGGAGCAGCACCTCGTGGAACTAAGCGATCTTTACTCACAGAAAATTCTGCACATTGCCGGCAACATCGCCCCGGCGCCACGGCTGGTCGGCCCCCAGGCGACTTCGCGCCGGGTGAGCCGGATGTGCGGCTCTGTGGTCGAAGTGGATGTGAATGTGACCGACGGTGTGGTCAGCGGTTACGGGCAGGAGGTGCGCGCCTGTGCGCTAGGACAGACTTCGGCGGCGATCATGGCCGGGCTTGCGGTGGGCTCGACACCGGATGAGCTGCGCCGCGTGCGGACGCAAATGATCGCCATGCTCAAGGCGAACGGGCCACCGCCGGACGGCAAATGGTCAGACTTGAAATATCTTGAGCCGGTGCGCGATTA
>JAADFY010000115.1 GCA_013152625.1 Alphaproteobacteria bacterium | reverse complement strand
TGGAACGCATTAGGTGGGCAAATTGGCCATAGTCGCAAAGCGTTTTCAAACAAAGTGGGCACCGGTTTGTTGGTTCGAAAGCGCGTCCACAAAAAGACCGCTCAATTGGCTGCAATCTGCTATGTCGAAGGGCTCAACCGGGTGAAAAACCCGCTTTTCGCCCTTCTTCGTGCATCTTTTTGCCAATTGAAGCGCCATATCGCCCCCGTTTATGAGTCTGGACCCTAGAAACTTGGCCAATGTCCGCCCCTCCAGACCGCCGGAAATTTGTGCAATTGTTGCCCGCAGCATTCCCGGCCATGTTATCGGCCACGGGGGCAGGCTGCCCTGGCGCTTGAAATCCGATCTGGCTCATTTCCGGCAAAAAACCACGGGTCGGGCGGTAATCATGGGCCGAAAAACCTTTACATCGCTGGCCAGGCCATTGCCGGGACGGCTGAATATCGTGCTGTCGCGCCACCCCCAGCCAAGACAGGACGGGGTTTTATGGGTCACCGGCACAAACGAAGCGCTGGAGCAAGCTGACGCTTACAGCCGGGCGCGTGAAACCAACGAGGTGTTCATTATTGGCGGCGCGGCGGTTTTTACCGCGTTTCTCGATGTCACATCGCGATACTGGGTTAGCGAAGTATCCACCGGCCCCATCCCCGGCGATACGGTGTTTGATTATGAATTTCGGGCGCCGGAGTGGTGTCGGGTTTCCCGGGTCAGCGTCGGCGCCGGTGAAAATGATGATTACGGGTTCACCATTTCGTGTTTTGAGCGGCGCAAACCGGAAAACCGGCTTTGGCCCGACAGGTCCGGGGCTGACCGGCAAGCATGACAACCCGCAGGCGTATTTTTTGGGCGCCGGGCCCGTAAAGCGTGCAATCGGGGTCCCGTGATTGCAATGAGTTGGCCTCGACCCCACAACCGCCATTGATCGCGGCAAGTCCTTTGCCTATATAGAGGCCCATTCAGCTCAATTTTCCGAAAGGGACAATATGTCGTGGAACGATAATCAGGGTGGCGGCCGAAATGGCGGCGGCCCATGGGGACAAGCACCCGGCGGTGGCGGCGGCGGCGGCGGTGGCGGTGGACCACGGCGACCAGGCGGCCCAAGCCTTGAGGACATCATAAGCCAGGGGCGCGACCGCTTCCGCGGTGGGATTCCCGGCGGGCGCTGGGGCATTCTCGGTATCGGACTGGCGGTTGTCGTTTTATGGACATTTCAGTCGATCTATATCATCGAGCCCCAGGAAATTGGTGTCGAACTGGTGTTTGGCAAACCAAAAACGGTCTTTTCCGAGCCGGGACTTCAGTTTCAGTTCTGGCCCATCGAACGGGTCGAAAAAGTGGCAATCACAGAAAACGAGACCAGAATTGGTTCGGTGGATGTGGGCCGTGGCGTACAGTCCGCCGAGGGCCTCATGCTCTCGGGCGATCAGAACATCGTCGATGTGGCATTTTCCGTCCTGTGGCGGGTGAACAATGCCGCTAATTTCCTGTTCAACGTTGAGGATCCGGACGGCATGGTGCGCCGGGCCGCTGAAAGCGCCATGCGTGAGGTCGTCGGCCGACGCACGGCGCAGGATATTTTCCGCGATGACCGGGCCGGGATTGAAATCGATGTAGCTGCGATCACGCAAACCATTCTGGACAACTATGGTACCGGCGTGGCCATCACCAAGGTCGCCATTGAAGATGTGGCGCCGCCCACCGAGGTTGCGGACGCCTTTGACGAGGTGCAGCGGGCCGAGCAGGACGAAGACCGTTTCCAGGAGGAAGCGCGCCAGTATGCCAATACCGAGCTTGGTGGCGCCCGCGGGCAGGCGGCCCAGATACGTGAGGACGCCGCCGCCTACAAGGACCGGGTGGTCAAGGAAGCGGAAGGTCAGGCGGCACGGTTCATTTCCGTTTACGACGAATATGCCAGGGCGCCTGAAGTTACGCGCAAACGGCTCTATCTTGAGACCATGGAACTGGTTTTGGCGCGCTCGAACAAAGTTATCATCGAAAGTGGCGCCGGGGCGACCGGGGTCGTGCCGTTCCTGCCATTGCCTGAAATTCAGAACCGCGCCGCCGCGCGCACCAACTAGGGGAGAGCTGACATGAACAGAACAATGATTGTTGTCGTTGCCGTCGGTCTGGCGCTTTATGTGCTTTTCTCCTCGGTCTATGTGGTCAATGAACGCGAACAGGCGATCGTGACCCGGTTTGGTGAAATTGCACGGGTTGAAACGGAACCGGGGCTTTTTTTCAAAGTGCCAACTGACATTATGGAGAACGTCCAGATCATTGAGGATCGCATACTACGTTACGAACTCGATGATATTACCGTGCAGGTTTCGGGTGGTAAATTTTACGAAGTCGATGCGTTTCTTACCTACAAGATCGTCAATCCGCAGCTGTTTCGTGAGCGGGTGTTCGGCAATCGCAACGAGGCGGAATCCCGGATCAACACCCGGCTGAACTCGGCCCTGCGTCAGGTTTACGGGTTGCGTGATTTTAACGCCGCCCTTTCCGCACAGCGCACCGAAATGATGCTGGAGGCTCGCAATCTCATAAGTGCGGGGATTGCTGATCTGGGTATCGAAGTGGTGGATGTGCGGGTACTTCGCACCGATCTGACCTCCCAGGTGTCCCAGCAAACCTATGAGCGCATGAAGGCCGAACGACTGGCTGAAGCGGCGCTGCTGCGGGCACGCGGACGGGAACAGGCGCAAAGCCTTCGCGCCACCGCCGACCGGCAGGTTGTCGAAATTCTTGCCCTGGCCAACCGGGATTCGGAAATCCTGCGCGGTGAAGGTGAAGCACGGCGCAATGCGGTGTTTGCCGACGCCTTCGAGCGGGACATCGAGTTCTTCGAGTTCTATCGCACCATGCAATCCTATCGCGAGGCGCTTCTAGAGGACGGAACCTCTTTGATCCTCTCCCCTGATTCGGAATTTTTCAATTACTTCCTGTCCGATCAGGTCCTGCCGGTTGAACCCATTCAGCCTGCGTCAGCGCCTTCCGCGGTTGCCCAATAGGCAACCGCCCGGGCTGATCAGGGCGACCGGTGCGGGGTACGAAGTGCTGGCTATGGCGCCATGTTGCTAGACCTCGCCTCGGCCGTTTTGCTGGCTATCATTCTGGAAGGGCTGCTTTATGCAGCCTTTCCGGTTGCGATGAAGCGAGCCATCGAGCTGGTTTTGAAATCACCAACTGGCCAAATTCGTGTGATCGGCCTCGTCACAGCGGCTGTGGCCCTTATAGTATTGTTCTGGGTTCGCTCGGGCTGAGGGCACATTTGTGCGCCAGGCCGGACGGTGAGAAAACACGAAAAACCGGAAAGTTCAGATGACACACACTGCCAGAAACTGGAACGTTGCTTTAGGAGCCGGGTTGCTGGCTCTGGTTTTGCTGGCGGTGCCGGCTGCGGCTCAGCCGCGCGGCCCGGCCTCGGTGTCCGCACTGGCCCTTGAAACAACACCGACAGTGGTCAACATCTCCACTTCGCGCCGTGTGGGCGGCGGCGGCACTGATGTGCCTTTCCCCCGGGCACCCGAAGGCTCGCCGCTGGAAGACCTGCTGGACCGGTTTGAACCGGACAGCCCGGGCCGGCGGGTCAGTTCGCTTGGTTCCGGGTTTGTCATCGACACCTCCGGCCTGATTGCCACCAACAATCATGTGATTGCCGACGCTGATGAGATTTTCGTGTTTTTTCCCGATGGTGAGCGGGTGGAGGCGGAACTGGTGGGGGCCGATGCCCGAACCGATCTCGCCGTCTTGCGCATAACCACCGACCGTCCCCTTAAGGCCGTGCGGTTTGGTGATTCCGACACGGCGGAAGTCGGCGACTGGGTCATGGCCGTGGGCAATCCCTTCGGGCTTGGCGGTTCGGTCTCCTTGGGGATCGTCTCGGCGCGAAACCGCGATATCCAGTCCGGCCCTTATGACAATTTCATCCAGACCGATGCCGCCATAAACCAGGGCAATTCAGGTGGACCGCTGTTCGACATGAATGGCGATGTGGTTGGAATAAATACCGCCATCATCGCTTCGGGGGGCAATTCGCTGGGGGTCGGTTTTGCCATCCCCATCAACCTGGCCCGGCCGGTTCTGGATCAACTGGTTGAATTTGGCGAAACCCGGCGTGGCTGGCTTGGTGTCGGCATTCAGGATGTCACCCGCGACATTGCCGCCAGCCTCGATCTTGACGGCACGGCCGGCGCGCTTGTGCTCTCAATCACCCCGGACAGCCCATCGGATGGCAAACTGGCCGAGGGCGATATCATTTTGGAATTTGACGGCCGCGAGATCGCCCGTATGCGTGATCTGCCGCGCATTGTTGCCGAAACGGCAGTGGGCAGCGCCATTGACGTGCTGGTGTATCGGGAGGGCGAAAATCTGCTGGTCAATATCACCCTGGGGCGGCTCGAACAGGAGCAGGCCCCCGTAGCGCCGGAACCTGTTGAAACTGTGCCGCCGGAGCCGGAAATTTCCGTAGAACCGGGCGTATTGCTGGGGCTGAGCGTCAGCCCGCCGACCGCGGAATTGCGCGAAGAATATGCGCTGTCCGAGGACAGCCCGGGGATTGTGATTGTCGATGTTGATCCTCGTTCCGATGCCTTTGACAAGGGACTGCGGCCCGGTCTGTCGGTGCTTGAAGTCAATCAGATGCCGGTCAACTCGCTTCAGGATTTTTCCAGGCTTGTGGATGACGCGGTGGATGCGGGACGGGAGGCCATTTTAGTGAGGCTGTCCGATCCCGCCGGCAATCGCCGGTATGTGGCGTTGCGGCTGGGTCCCAGATAAGGGCAGGGTGGGGCCTCTTTTTTCGCTCACGGCTAATCGGGGCGTTGCCCCGGCCTCCGCGGGGGCGGGCTAAACGCCCGCTCCGTCCTCGTTGTGGGGTTGGCATGTATAAATGGCCAACCAAAGTGTCCTTTCACTTTTGGAGATTCGCATCCTCCCCCTCCCCCTTGCGGGGAGGGGTCAGGGGTGGGGGTACTTTAGCGGCCGGCACTTTTTTCGCTCGCGGCTATTCGGGACGTTGCCCCGGCCTCCGAGGGGGCGGCGCTTGCGCCGGCTCGCGTTGAAGCTCGCTGAACTCGCAGCCTGAGATAAAGCTCGCCCTTGGCGTCATAGCGAGGCGCGTCAGCAACGAAGCAATCCATCTTCGTGAATTAAATCAAACTGGATTGCCGCGCTCCCCTGACGGTCGCTCGCAATGGCGAA
>JAADFY010000114.1:23764-32416 GCA_013152625.1 Alphaproteobacteria bacterium | reverse complement strand
GAGGACGGAGCGGCCCTTCAGGCCGCCCCCGCGGAGGCCCGGCGCCTGCGCCGATATGGCCGTGAGCGACAATAGAGGCCCGTGAGGCAAAAAAGAGCCCCCCGGCGCCGAAATAAAGCCCCGATTGTCATCAATGAGTTGTGAGCAATCCTGCCGGTTTGCGTGTCGCCGGGTTGCCGCGCCCCCCAATCGCACTAAAACTAGGCCAACTGATTCTATCCCCGCGCCGGTTCTTGGCGCGCCCGGATATTTGCCAAAGCCAGGAAACTGTCCAGCCGAAGCCGGGCCAAAGCCCGGCGCCAATGAGGGTCAATTGCTGCCAGCTAGTGATCTGAGCATGTTTTTAGTCCCTCTGGCACCCTTTCTGGTGGCCATCGTCGCCCCATGGGCCGTGCGATTTGTCGGCGGCCATTCCGGCTGGTTGCTAGGGCTGGTACCGGCGGCCATGTTTATCCAGTTGCTGGCCCTGGTACCTACAATCGCCGACGGCAATACGTTCAGCGTGGCCCAGGTCTGGGTCGCCAGCGCCACTCCGGCGCCGATAAATTTCTCGCTGTATTTTGACGGGCTCAGCCTGACATTCGGCCTGCTGATTTCCGGCATCGGCACGTTTATTGTAATTTATTCGGGCGGCTATCTGGCCGGACATCGCCATCAGGGCCGCTTTATGGCGTTCATGCTCATGTTCATGGGCTCCATGATGGGTCTGGTGCTCGCCGACAGTATCATCACGCTGTTTGTTTTCTGGGAACTGACGGCGGTTACCTCATTTTTGCTGATCGGTTTTGATCACCGGCGGCAGGCGGCCCGTCGCGGCGCCATTCAGGCGCTGGTGATTACCGGCGGTGGCGGGCTGGCGATGCTGGCCGGTCTGATCATTCTCGCTTATACGGCGGGAACCTGGGACATATCACAAATGCTCTCCCAGCCCGGCAAGGTTCAGGCCGCCGCCGTTTATCCGATAATCTTCCTGCTCGTTCTGGCCGGCGCCTTTACCAAATCCGCTCAGGTGCCCTTTCACTTCTGGCTGCCCAATGCCATGGAGGCCCCCACCCCGGTTTCCGCTTATTTACATTCCGCCACCATGGTCAAAGCCGGGGTGTATCTGCTGGCCAGAATGCACCCGGTTCTGGGCGGGACCACCCTGTGGTCTCTGGTATTGCCGGTGTTTGGCGGCGCCACCTTGCTCACCGGGGCGATTATGGCCCTGCGCCACACGGACATGAAGCAAATGCTCGCCTATACCACCATGGGCACCCTGGGCATGCTGGTCATGTTGCTCGGAGTTGGTTCCAAGCTGGCCATCACTGCGGCGATGGTATTTCTCATTGCGCATTCCTTTTACAAAGGCGCCCTGTTCATGGTCGCCGGAACCATCGATCATGCCACCGGCACCCGCGAGATTACCCAGCTTTCCGGCCTAAGGGGCAAAATGCCGATAACATTTGCCGCCGCCGCCCTGGCCGCATTTTCCATGGCCGGACTGCCGTTCGCTCTGGGTTATTTCGCCAAGGAGGAAATCTATCTATTGCTGGACCCCGCCTATAGTGGCGCGGGGGCCGGGCCATGGATGAATACCGCAATTGTGATGGTGGCATTTTTAGGCAATGCCCTCATGCTCGCCGCCGGTGCTGCCATCGCCATCAAGCCCTTTTTCGGCCCGTTGGCCAAAACCCCGCTGGCCCCCCATGAAGGCGCGCTGGCCCTGGTTGGTGGGTCGCTGATCCTGGGGGTTCTGGGCTTTGGCGTCGGGTTTTACATTGCCGAATTTGGCGATATTTTTCTCTCGCCGGCAGTAACCGCGGTTGCCGGCGTGTCTGCGGCGGTCAAACTGGAGACATTCAAACTGGTATGGCTGCCCGCCTTGCTTTCACTGGCCACATGGATATTGGGCGCGGTTTTCTTCATATACCTCGACCGGATCCGCACCTTTTTGCGCCGTGTTGCCAAAGTCTGGAGCTGGGGCCCCGATCAGGGGTTCGATCAGGCCATGGGGGGCCTGATCCGCTTTTCCGCCCTGTTTACCCGGGTGTTTCACCACGGAAAACTCGATCTTTATATCACGTTGATTTTCAGTGCATTTGCCGCCGCCATCCTGTTGCCCATGGCCGCGCTGAATCTGTGGCCGGCCATGCCCCACTGGCCCCAGCTCAGCTTTTACGAATGGGGCATTATGGCCATCGCCGTTGTCGGGCTGGCGGCGGTAATTCTCGGTTCCAGCCGTCTGGTGGCCATTGTGTCCCTGGGAATTCAGGGATTTGCCGTTGCGATCATATTCATGCTGTTCGGCGCCCCCGACCTCGCATTTACCCAGTTCATGGTTGAAACATTGTCGGTGGTGATACTGGCCCTGGTCATGACCCGGCTTCATCTCGATCAGCACGACAACCGGATGTTTGAACGGGTGGTGCGCGACGGGGCGGTGGCGCTGGCCTGCGGCTTTGCGGTCACCGCGTTCCTGTTCGTGGTGCTCCAGACCGAACTCGATTCCCGGCTATCCGAATTTTTCGCCCTTAACTCGTCGCCACTCGCCCATGGCAAGAACATCGTCAACGTCATCCTTGTTGATTTCCGTGCTTTGGACACATTGGGCGAAATCGCCGTGGTCATGACCGCCGGCATTGCCATTCTGGCCCTGATTCGCATGCGCGCCGGCGGCCGCAAAACCGGGGTGGGCGCCATAAAAAAGACTGCGCAATCCACCAGAAAACCCGGGCCGGTCAAGCGCGGAACCAGATTGAAATCAGCGGAGCGGACAGGATGAATACGGTCATTTTTCGCACCATTGCCCCCTATCTGGCGGCACTCATGCTGATATTTTCGGTGTTTGTGTTGCTGCGCGGCCATAACGAGCCGGGCGGGGGGTTCATTGCCGGGCTGATCGGCGCATCGGCCATTGCCATTTACGGCATCGCCACCGGCGTAAACGAAGTGCGCAGGGCCATCGTTTTTCATCCCCTCGCATTGGCCGGTTTCGGCCTGTTCCTGTCGGCGTTAAGCGGCTTTTTCTCCCTGTTCGTCAATGAGCCGTTTCTGACCGGCCTGTGGGGCAGTATCAACCTGCCGGACGGCACCGAACTGGCCCTTTCAACACCCATGATGTTCGATATCGGGGTGTATTTTGTTGTTCTGGGGGTGCTGTCATCGGTTGCGCTTGCCCTTGAAGAAGACGGGAGTGCGAACTGATGGAATTTGCCCTGGCAACCCTGGTTGGCCTGTTTGTCGCCACCGCTGTTTACCTGCTGCTCTCGCGCTCCATGATACGCATGCTGTTAGGCGTTGCCATTTTAGGCAATGCCGTCAACCTGCTTATCTTCACCGTTGGCCGCCTGACCCGGGAGGTACCGCCCATCGTGCCGCCGGGGGAAAGTGCGCCCCTTGAAGCGGTGGCCAATCCGTTGCCCCAGGCATTGATTCTGACTGCCATCGTCATCGGATTTTCCATGTTTGCCTATCTTCTGGTTCTTGCCTTTCGCTCCTATGAGGAACTGAACGCCGACAATACCGACACCATGCGCCTCGCGGAGCCTGAAGACAGCCCGCGCCCGCCGCTGAGTTATTAGGGAGACGCGCGAAATGGCATCAGGTGTCGATCACGCAATCCAGCCGCCGCCGGCCATGATCGAGCAGGCGACCGCTGTTGCCGACTGGGTTTTGGTCTGGCCGGTGGCATTGCCCCTGATCGGGGCCGCCGCTCTGCTCATGTTTCGCAGACAGACCGCATTTCAGGCCCCCTTGGCCTTCATGGTTTTGTTTGCCCTGCTGGTAAACGCCTGGATCCTTGTGGACCGGGTCGCCAGCGACGGGCCGATTGCCATGACCATGGGCAAATGGGTGCCCCCGTTCGGCATTTCGTTCACCGCCGATCTGCTAAGCGCGCTTTTGTCTGGCGTGGCCATTCTGGTGTCAATAATCGTGCTGGCCTATGCCCAGGGCGAGGTGGAGCCCCGGGATACCCGCTATGGCTATCACCCGTTGCTGCTGTTGCTGCTGGCCGGGGTCAACGGCGCATTTTTGACCGCTGATATTTTCAACCTTTACGTCTGGTTCGAGGTGATGCTGATCGCCTCATTTGGCCTTTTCATCCTTGGCGGACGAAAGACCCAACTCGACGGCGCCGTCAAATACGGGTTCATCAACTTTCTGGCCACCACATTTTTCCTCATCGGCATTGCGTATATTTATGGCCTGACCGGCACCCTGAACATGGCCGATATCGCGCTGCGCGCCGGCGAAATCGAGTTTGGACCGCGCATAACGGTTACCATCATTTTTGTGATCGCATTTGCCATCAAGGCCGCCGCGTTCCCGCTAAATTCCTGGCTTGCCGCCTCCTATCATACCCCCAACGCTTCGGTCTCGGCGCTGTTTGCCGGCCTGTTGACCAAGGTCGGGGTCTATGCGCTGATTCGCATCCTGTATGTGCTGCTGCCGGCCACCTGGTCCCAGACCGAGACACTCATCGCCGTTATTGCCGGGGTTACCCTGGTTGTTGCCCCCCTTGGCGCCATCGCTGAAACCAATCTGCGCCGGGCTTTAGGGTTTATTCTGGTGGGGGGGATTGGCGCCATGCTGGCCGGCCTGGCTTTGTCCGATCCGATACTGAATCTGCCCCGGGGCATTTTCGGTGCCACATTTTATGCCATTCACTCCATGCTGACCATGACCGCGCTTTATCTGGTCGCCGGCCTTGTCGAACGCAACACCGGCGAACTCGATACCCGCCGCATGGGCGGCATTTATGAAACCAACTCGTGGCTTTCCATTCTCTTTCTGGTGCTCATTCTCGCCATATCGGGGCTGCCCCCGTTCCTCGGGTTCTGGCCCAAGCTGGTGCTGATTCAGGCCGGTGTGGAAAGCACCCAATACTGGCTGGTCGCCGCCCTGCTCATCAACGCCTTCCTGACCACCATCGCCGGGTCGCGTCTGTGGGCCCATATATTCTGGCGCTCCGGTCATGAGGGCACCGGTTCTGAAACCCTGAACGACCGCCTGCACCCTTTGGCCGGCAAGGCGGTGAGCTGGGGGCTGGTGCCGGTCACGGTGCTGACCGCGATCATTTTTGCCCTTGGTCTGTATCCCGCGCCGCTGTTCGATCTGGGGCAGGGGGCAGCTGTCGATATTATCACCCCGGATCGGTATATTGACGCGGTCGGCCTGTCGCCGGCAGAGGGAGGCGCTCCATGAGTTTTTTGCTGGTGGCAGCCACGTTTGCCCTGATCTGGACCGCGATCACCGGCAATTTTTCCCTGTCCAATCTTTTGTTCGGGGCCGCTCTGGGGCTTTTGGCGCTCTGGATTATCCGCGCGCGGACAACCGGGCCGAAATTACTGCCGCGCTATATCAAGGCCGCTTCACTTGCCGGGCTGTTTTTCTGGGAACTGGGCTTGAGCGCCTTGCGGGTCACCTGGCTGATCGTGACCCCGGATCTGAAAAAAGCGCTTCAACCGGGAATTATTGCGTTTCCGCTTTCGGTCAAATCCGACGAAGAGATTACCCTTCTGGCCAATCTGATCACCCTGACCCCCGGGACCCTGAGCGTCGATGTGTCACAGGACCGCAAAATCCTTTACGTCCACGCCATTGCCGTGCCGGATAAAGAGGCCCTGATCGCTGAAATTGCCGCCGGATTTGAGCGGAAAATCATTGAGGTGTTTGAATGAGTGCCGACAGGTTCCTCGACATTTCCATCACCTATGCCCTTGCGGTTCTCACCATAGCGTTTCTGCTGGTGACCGTCCGGATTGTGCGCGGCCCCACATTGCCCGACCGGATTTTAGGGCTGGATATGCTGGTGCTGATCGGCATCGGCTATATCGCCGTGATTGCGATCAAAACCGGCTTTATGCTTTATCTCGATATTGCGATTTCCCTTGGCCTTGTGGGGTTCCTGGCCACGGTTGCCTTTGCCCGGTTTGTCATGCAGCGCGGGCTCCAGCAATCGGCGGAATCGGCGGAATCGGGCCAGGGTGCGGAGGAACAGCCATGATCACCGCTGCACTCACCTACGCCGCCGGCGCCATTATCATTTTTGGCGCCACATTTTCGTTCCTGGCCGCGGTTGGCTTATTGCGGTTGCCGGATCTGTACACCCGCATGCACGCCGCCTCAAAGGCGGGAACGGTCGGCTCGGGGCTGTTGCTGTTAGCTATTGCGCTGGTCGCGTTTGATGTTTCCGTAGCCCTAAGGGTTCTGGTCGGGGTGCTGTTTTTGCTGTTGACCGCACCTGTGGCCGCCCACCTGCTGGCCCGCGCCGCCTATTCGGCCGGCTATCGCCCCGCAGACATTACGGTAATTAACGATATGGAAGTGTCCAAAAATCAGCCCAAGAACAAAAAGAGCCGTAAAAAGTCCTGACAACAGTTAACAAGATACGGTGTGTGGGTAAGGTGCGTATAATCGTCGCATACTGTTGCGCGCCAGCTCTGTGCAAAGTAAAAGTCATCTCCGACGCATAACACTCCGCCTTTCGCGGAACCACCAAAAGGAATGACCATGAGCGAGCAAGAGTCCGCTGTAACCACTACACCTCTCGATCTGATCGAACTTAGCGCCGAGATTGTCAGCGCCTATGTCAGCAACAATCCGGTTGCCCAGCCTGATCTTCCGCGCTTGATTGGCGATGTGCATGCAGCGCTTTCAGGGCTCAATTCTGCTGCAAATGCAGAACCGGCAGAAAACCGCAAGCCTGCCGTCCCGATCAGAAGGTCAATTCAGCCGGACTATATTGTCTGTCTTGAAGACGGCAAGAAGTTCAAGTCCTTAAAACGTCACTTGAGCACCCACTATTCACTTTCCCCCGAAGAGTATCGTGAAAAGTGGGGCCTGGCGTCCGACTATCCCATGGTTGCACCCAATTACGCGGCCGCCCGGTCGGCCCTGGCCAAGAAAATGGGCCTGGGGCGCAAACGCACCAAATAACCCGGGCACATTCCCCATCTCCCTCCCCCTCGCGGGGAGGGATCAAGGGTGGGGGATATTCTTCTGTCTCCCTCCCCCTTGGCGGGGAGGGATCAAGGGTGGGGGCAAGAAAAAACAATGACAATTGCACATCCCCCGATCGGTCCCCGGCCCGCACCACCGTTGGGGCGACCACACTGGCCCTTCATGCCCTGGTTGAAATCGATCTGGTTGCAAAACGGCCCGGCGCCAGCCAAAACTGACATATGAGCAAAGTCTTCTCCAAAATACTTGTTGCCAACCGCGGCGAAATCGCTTGCCGCGTCATGAAAACCGCCCGAAAACTGGGCATTGAAACCGTCGCCGTTTATTCAGATGCCGACCGTGACGCCCTTCATGTGCGTGTTGCCGACGAGGCGGTCAATATTGGCCCGGCGCCTGCGGCTCAAAGCTATCTGCTGGGCGAAAAAATCATCGCCGCCGCCAAAATAACCGGCGCCGAAGCCATTCACCCCGGCTATGGTTTTTTGTCCGAAAACCCTGGGTTTGCTACCGCGTGCGCCGGCGCCGGCATTGCATTCATCGGTCCGCCCCCCGATGCCATAAAATCCATGGGCGACAAAATCACCTCCAAGCTCATTGCCAGAAAGGCGGGCATTTCCACCGTGCCCGGCCATATGGGCGTGATTGCCGATGCTGATGAGGCGGTCAGGATCGCCACCGAAATCGGCTATCCGGTCATGATCAAGGCCTCGGCGGGGGGCGGCGGCAAGGGCATGCGCATTGCCAGCGATGACGCCGAGGCCCGCGAGGGGTTTGCGCGGGCGAAGTCAGAGGCGGCGGCCAGTTTTGGCGATGACCGGATATTCATCGAAAAATTCATCGAAAACCCCCGCCACATCGAAATTCAGGTCCTCGCCGACACCCATGGAAATGTCATTTATCTGGGCGAACGGGAATGCTCCATCCAGCGCCGCCATCAAAAAATCATTGAGGAAGCGCCCAGCCCGTTTCTGAACGAAAAAACCCGGGCAAAAATGGGCGCCGAGGCGGTCGCCCTGGCCAAAGCGGTGGACTACGCCAGCGCCGGCACGGTGGAATTCATTGTTGATGGCGCCCGCAATTTTTACTTTCTGGAGATGAACACGAGGCTACAGGTCGAACACCCGGTTACCGAACTGGTCACCGGCCTTGATCTGGTCGAACAAATGATCCGCATTGCGGGGGGCGAAAAACTCGACCTGACCCAAAAAGACATCTCCTTGAACGGCTCGGCCATGGAAGCGCGGATATACGCCGAAGATCCGTATCGCGGGTTTTTGCCCTCCACCGGGCGCCTGATCCGCTATCGCCCGCCCCGGGAGATGGCAAACACTAATGTCGTGGTGCGCAACGACACCGGTGTTTATGAGGGCGCCGACATCAGCCCCTATTACGATCCCATGATCGCCAAATTGTGCACCTGGGCTCCCGACCGGCCCAAAGCCATAGCCGCCATGAGCGAAGCCCTCGACGGCTTTGAAATCGAGGGCGTGGCCCACAATATCCCGTTTTTGCTCGCGGTCATGAATCAACGGCGGTTTGGCGAGGGACGCCTGACCACCGGCTACATCGCCGAGGAATTCCCCAATGGGTTCAATGGCGTCGAGTCGGACAAAGACTCTTTGCGACAGCTTGCGGCCATAGCCTTCGTGGCCGCCCATGTCGTCGAACACCGCCAGAACCCCAACGCGGCGCTTAACTCCGCCGGAG
>JAADFY010000114.1:0-23706 GCA_013152625.1 Alphaproteobacteria bacterium | reverse complement strand
TGTTTCTCAGGCCGGAAAACCGCCATTGACGGTGGAGCTGGACTGGCGCCCCGGCGACCAACTCGCCCGCGCCCGAGTGGATGGGGCAGCTCTTACGGTCAATCTTGCCCCGGTGACCGGCGGCTTCAGGGTCCGCTGGCGCGGCGCCGATTTTACCGCTTTGGTTTTGCGCCCCGAAGTGGCCGATCTGATGGCGCGCATGCCCCACAAAACGCCCCCCGACATGTCCAAATTCCTGTTAAGCCCGATGCCGGGCCAGTTGGTCTCGCTGCATGTCAAAACGGGGGAGGAGGTTGAGGACGGTCAACCCCTGGCCATAGTCGAGGCCATGAAAATGGAAAACGTGCTGCGGGCGAACGCCCGGGCCACGGTTGCCCGCCTGCATGTGGAGGTTGGCGCGGTGCTCGCCGTGGACGAGATAATCCTTGAGTTCGAAAACCCGTGACCCTCAAACCCGCCACCTACGCCGCCTGGGCGGCCCGCGCCCGCAAGGAGCTTAAGGCAAAATCTGTAAGAGACCTTGAGGGCGAGCCTGGCGGGCTTGGTCACCGCCCGGCCTGGTTCAGCGAGGATGTGCCCGAAGGTGCGGCCGGAGAATTGCCCGGCGCGCCGCCGTTTACCCGGGGCATTCGTGCCACCATGTATGCCAACCGGCCCTGGACCATCCGCCAGTATGCCGGATTTTCCACCGCCGCCGAGACCAATCTCTTTTTCCGCAAGAACCTCGCCGCCGGGCAAAAGGGTCTGTCCGTGGCCTTCGATCTGGCCACCCATCGCGGTTATGACAGCGACCACGAAAGGGTAGTGGGTGATGTGGGCAAGGCCGGTGTGGCCATCGACAGCGTCGAGGACATGAAGGCCCTGTTCGAAGGCATTCCCCTCGACAAAATGTCGGTTTCCATGACCATGAACGGGGCTGTTCTGCCGGTCATGGCCATGTTTGCCGTGGCCGCAAAAGAGCAGGGCGTCGCGCTGGAAAAACTCACCGGCACCATTCAGAACGACATATTGAAGGAGTTCATGGTCCGAAATACCTATATTTACCCGCCAAAACCCTCCATGCGCATCACCGGCGATGTTATCGCCTACACGGCGCAGAATATGCCCAAATTCAACTCCATATCCGTTTCCGGCTATCACATGCACGAGGCGGGAGCCACGGCGGCCCAGGAGTTGGCCTACACACTGGCCGACGGCATGGAATATGTGCGTCTGGCCATGGCCCGGGGCCTCGACATTGATGCTTTTGCCGGCCAGCTGAGCTTTTTCTTTGGCATCGGCATGGATTTTTTCGTCGAGATCGCCAAGCTGCGCGCCGCCCGCCAGCTCTGGGCGGGCATCATGTCCGATCTTGGGGCCAAAACCGAGCGCGCCCTCATGCTGCGCACCCACACCCAGACTTCGGGCGTCTCCCTCACCGAGCAGGACCCCTACAATAATGTGGTGCGCACCGCTTATGAGGCCATGGCCGCCGTTCTCGGCGGCACCCAGTCCCTGCACACCAATTCCTTTGATGAGGCCATCGCCCTGCCCACCGATTTCTCGGCCCGGATCGCCCGCAATACCCAGCTGATTCTGGCCAGTGAAACCGGCCTGACAGGCGTGGTCGATCCACTGGGCGGCTCTTATTATATCGAAGCGTTGACCGCTGAGCTGGTCAGCCGGGCCGGTGAACTGATCGCCGAGGTTGAGGCCGAAGGTGGCATGTCCGAGGCGGTTCTGACCGGTGGCCCCCGGGCAAATATCGAGGCGGCGGCGGCCCGTCGTCAGGCAGCGGTAGACCGGGGCGATGACGTCATTGTCGGGGTCAACCGGTTTCGCCTCGAAGAAGAAGAAACGGTCCCAACCCGCCGCATCGACAATCAAAAAGTGCGCCACGAACAAATCGCCAGGCTGGAAAAACTGCGCGCCACCCGCGACGGTGAGCGGGTTGCGCAAACCCTGGCCAATCTGGGGGAACACGCAGCGAGCCAAAATGCCAACCTGCTTGAGGCAGCGATAAAAGCTGCGGAGGCGCGGGCGACCCTTGGCGAAATTTCAGCGGCGCTGGAGGCGGTTTTTGGCCGTTTTGCCGCCCCGGTTGAAGTGATTTCCGGCGTGTACGAAAAAGCCTACGGGGCCGACCCGGAGTATAACGCCATCAAGAAGCGCATCGAGCTGTTTACAAAAAAGACCGGTCGTCCACCGGCCATATTCATCGCCAAAATGGGCCAGGACGGCCATGACCGGGGCGCCCGGATCATTGCCACCGCTTTTGCCGATATGGGGTTTTCCGTCCGGTTCGGGGCGTTGTTTTCCACCGCCGGGGAGGTTGTGGGACATCTGGCCAAAATGGAAGTCGATGCGGTGGGCGTGTCCTCGCTGGCCGCCGGGCACAAGGTTCTGGTGCCCGAACTCATCGGGGAAATGGCAAAGGCGGGGCTGGATGATCTGCCGGTGATCGTTGGCGGTGTCATCCCCCCCCGGGACTATGACTTCTTGTATGATGCCGGGGTGGCCGAGATTTTCGGGCCCGGCACCAATGTGCTCGAAGCCGGATTTGCCGTGCTCGACCGCATGGAAAACAAACGGGTCAACAGATGATCGGACGGCTTAACCACGTGGCCATCGCCGTGCCCGATCTGGCGTCGGCGTCGGCCCAATATCGCCAAACTCTGGGCGCCACGCTCTCAAAGCCCATGAATCTCCCCGAACACGGGGTGACGGTTGTTTTTGTTGAACTGCCCGGCACCAAAATCGAGCTGATAAGCCCTTTGGGCGAAGGGTCGCCCATCGCCCGGTTTTTAGCCAGAAACCCTGCCGGCGGCGTGCACCATATCTGTTTTGAGGTGCCCGACATCGGCGCGGCTGCGGCGGTTCTTGCCGCCAAAGGGGCCCGGATACTGGGGGATGGCCGCCCGAAAATCGGCGCCCATGGCAACCCGGTGCTGTTTTTGCACCCGAAGGATTTTTCCGGCACCTTGATTGAACTGGAACAGGTGCCCGATCAGCCAACCCGCAACTAGCATTATGTCACCGGTTTCGCTCTGTTTCGTCTTGACGGACGGGGGGAGGCAGAGTAATACCGCGCTACCTTGTCGGTCGGTCGTGGGACACGAAACGGGTTTGTAGCGCCAAAGCGCTTGAAAACTCAGGTGTTTCAAACACACTGCCGGGGTGAACAGACGCGATATTGCGAGACGCAAGAACGCCTTTTTATCTGGCGATCCTCTGCAAATTGACACCACCGGTTCTCTTTTTGTGAGATCGGCGTGGTGTTTGTTTCGTGTGGCGCAGATGTTTTTTGTTTTTTTGGGTGTGAACGCGACAAAGAGATCGAGCCGATATGCCAACTATCAATCAGTTGATCCGCAAGCCGCGCCGCGACAAGCGCAAGCGCAACAAGGTCCCCGCAATGGAAGCCAATCCGCAAAAGCGGGGGGTGTGCACGCGGGTTTACACCAACACGCCGAAAAAGCCGAACTCGGCTCTGCGCAAGGTGGCCAAGGTGCGCCTGACCAACCAGCGTGAGGTCATCTCGTATATTCCCGGCGAGGGGCACAATTTGCAGGAGCACTCGGTGGTGCTTATTCGCGGCGGCCGTGTTCGCGATCTGCCTGGTGTTCGCTATCACATTTTACGCGGCGTTCTCGACACTCAAAGCGTCAAGGACCGTCGTCAGCGCCGGTCCAAATATGGCGCCAAGCGGCCGAAGTAAGGAAAACCCAGCACAATGTCCCGTCGGCACCGCGCGGAAAAGCGCGAAATCAATCCCGATCCGAAATTTGGTGACCTGATCGTCACCAAATTCATGAATTCATTAATGACCCACGGCAAGAAATCGGTGGCCGAGGGCATCGTTTACGGCGCGTTCGATATTATTCAGGACCGGGCCAAGCAGGATCCGGTGGCGGTGTTTCATCAGGCGCTTGAAAATGTGCGTCCCTCCGTTGAGGTGCGTTCCCGCCGGGTGGGCGGCGCCACCTATCAGGTGCCTGTGGAAGTGCGCACCGAGCGCCAGCAGGCCCTGGCCATTCGCTGGCTGATCGCAGCGGCCCGGGCCCGGGGCGAAAATACCATGGTCGACCGGTTGTCAGGCGAACTTATGGACGCCAACAACGGTCGCGGACAGGCGGTAAAAAAGCGCGAGGACATACACCGTATGGCCGACGCAAACCGCGCTTTTTCCCATTATCGCTGGTAGGGCGGAGACGAGACAATGGCGCGCGAATATCAAATCAAAGACTACCGCAATTTCGGGATCATGGCCCATATCGATGCGGGCAAGACCACGACCACCGAGCGGGTGCTCTATTATACCGGCAAGTCGCACAAAATCGGCGAAGTGCACGACGGCGCTGCGACCATGGACTGGATGGAGCAGGAGCAGGAACGCGGCATCACCATTACCTCGGCGGCCACTACCACCCATTGGGAGGGTCGCGACGGCAGGAAGCGGCGCTTTAATATCATCGACACGCCCGGCCATGTGGATTTCACCATTGAAGTAGAGCGTTCCCTGCGGGTTCTGGACGGGGCAATTGCGCTTCTGGACGGCAACCAGGGCGTGGAGCCGCAGACCGAAACCGTCTGGCGGCAGGCGGACAAATATGACGTGCCGCGAATGATCTTTGTGAACAAGATGGACAAGATCGGCGCCGATTTTTACTTCTGCGTTGACAGTCTTGAAAAACGGCTCGGCATCAAGCCGGTGGTCATGCAGCTGCCCATCGGGGCCGAAAGCGATTTTGTCGGCATTGTCGATCTGATCGAAATGAACGCCCTGATCTGGCATACCGACGACCTGGGCGCCGCCTGGGACGTGGTGGAAATTCCTGAAGATCTTCAGGAAAAAGCCGAAGATTATCGCGAAAAACTGATCGAGGCCGCCGTCGAATTCGACGAGGGGGCCATGGAGGCCTATCTCGAGGGCGAAATGCCTGACAACGACGCCATCCGGCGCCTGATCCGCATAGGCACCTGCAAAGTGGAATGTTATCCGGTATTTTGCGGTTCCGCCTTCAAGAACAAGGGCGTACAGCCTCTGCTTGATGCGGTGATCGACTATTTGCCCTCGCCGCTGGATGTGCCCGCGATCAAGGGTATTGACGTGCGCACCGACGAAGAGGTCGAGCGCCCCGCTGACGATGATGCGCCGGTATCCATGCTGGCCTTCAAGGTCGCCAACGACCCGCACATGGGATCACTGACCTTTTGCCGGATTTATTCGGGCAAATTCGAGGCCGGGGTAACCCTTGAGAATACGGTCAAGGAGCGCAAGGAGCGGATCGGGCGCATGTTCGAGATGCACTCGAACTCCCGCGAGCAGATCAATGAGGCCTTTGCCGGCGATATTGTTGCCATTGTGGGCCTGAAAGACACCACCACCGGCGATACACTGTCGGCCCAGAACGCGCCGGTTATTCTCGAGCGCATGGAATTTCCCGATCCGGTCATCGAGATCAAGGTCGAGCCGAAAACCAAGGCAGATCAGGAAAAGATGGGCCACGCGTTGAACAGGCTGGCAGCGGAAGACCCCAGTTTTCGGGTCAAGACCGATGAGGAAAGCGGCGAGACGATCATTGCCGGCATGGGCGAGTTGCACCTGGATATTCTGGTCGACCGCATGAAGCGCGAGTTCAATGTCGAGGCCAATATCGGCCAGCCCCAGGTGGCGTATCGCGAGGCCATTACCCGGACCCTCGACCATGATTACACCCACAAGAAACAGTCGGGCGGCTCGGGCCAGTTCGCCCGCATCAAATTCACCATCGAGCCTAATGAAACCGGGGCCGGGTTTGAATTTGTGTCCAAGGTGGTGGGCGGCAATGTGCCCAAGGAATACATTCCGGGCGTCGAAAAAGGTGTTAAATCCATCATGAGTGCGGGGCCGTTGATCGGCTTTCCGCTGGTGGACATCAAATTCACCCTCAACGACGGCGCCTATCACGATGTGGACAGTTCGGTGCTGGCATTTGAAATTGCCGCGCGGGCCGGGTTCCGTGAGGCGGTCCGGGAAGCGGGGCCGCGAATTCTCGAACCCATCATGCGGGTCGAGGTGGTCAGCCCGGAAGAATATACCGGCTCGATCATTGGTGATCTGACGTCCCGGCGCGGACAGGTGCAGGGCCAGGATGTGCGTGGCAATGCCAACGTGATCAATTGCTTTGTGCCGCTGGTCAATATGTTCGGTTATGTCAATTCCCTGCGCTCCATGAGTCAGGGGCGGGCCCAGTTCACCATGGAATTTGATCATTACGAACAGGTGCCCCAGGCGGTGGCGCAGGAAGTCAAAGCCAAATACGCATGAAATTTTGTCAAGAAGTGCGTGTGACCCGATTTTAACCTGACAACAAAATTCAACACCGGCGGATAGCTGAGACGATAACGGAGAGAAGTGATGGCGAAAGAAAAATTCGAGCGCAACAAGCCCCACTGCAACATCGGCACCATTGGTCACGTGGACCATGGCAAGACAAGCTTGACGGCGGCCATTACCAAGGTTTTGGCTGAGACGGGCGGGGCCACCTATCAGGCCTATGATACGATTGATGCTGCCCCCGAAGAGCGGGCCCGTGGAATCACCATTTCCACCGCCCACGTGGAATATGAGACGGAAAACCGGCATTACGCCCATGTGGATTGTCCCGGCCACGCCGATTATGTGAAAAACATGATCACCGGCGCCGCGCAGATGGATGGCGCCATTCTGGTGGTTTCGGCCGCCGACGGCCCCATGCCCCAGACCCGGGAGCACATTGTTCTGGCCCGTCAGGTGGGTGTGCCCGCCATTGTGGTTTACCTGAACAAGGTCGATCAGGTGGATGACGAAGAGCTGCTTGAGCTGGTGGAACTTGAGGTTCGCGAACTGCTTTCGTCCTATGATTTCCCCGGCGACGACATTCCCGTCATCAAGGGCTCAGCCCTGGTGGCGCTGGAAGATGGCGATCCCAAGATGGGCAAGGACAGCATTACCGAGCTGATGGCCGCGGTGGATTCGTATATTCCCCAGCCGGTCCGGGCCATTGATCAGCCGTTCCTGATGCCCATCGAGGACGTGTTTTCAATCTCGGGTCGTGGCACTGTGGTTACCGGGCGCGTGGAGCGCGGTGTGGTCAAAGTGGGTGAGGAAGTCGAGATCATCGGCATCAAGGACACCCAGAAAACCACGGTGACCGGCGTTGAAATGTTCCGCAAGCTGCTGGATCGCGGTGAGGCGGGCGACAATATCGGCGCCCTTATCCGGGGTGTGGATCGCACCGAGGTGGAGCGCGGACAGGTATTGTGCAAACCCGGTTCGGTTACCCCCCACACCAAGTTCGTCGCCGAGGCCTATATTCTGACCAAGGACGAGGGCGGACGCCATACGCCGTTTTTCACCAATTACCGGCCCCAGTTCTATTTCCGCACCACGGACGTGACCGGTATTGTCACGCTCAACGAGGGTGTTGAGATGGTCATGCCGGGGGACAATGTCGAGATCAATGTGGATCTGATCGTGCCCATCGCCATGGAAGAAAAACTGCGTTTTGCCATCCGCGAAGGCGGGCGAACCGTGGGTTCGGGCGTTGTCGCCAAGATCATCGAATAGACCCATCAAAATCGAGGCGGCGCTTCTTGCAATAATAAGAGGCGCCGCTGCTCTTTTAATCAGGACAGCTTAGATGAACGGTCAAAATATTCGCATTCGGCTAAAAGCGTTCGACCATCGCGTGTTGGATAGCTCGACCCATGAGATCGTCAATACCGCCAAACGGACGGGCGCCCAGGTGCGTGGACCCATCCCGCTGCCGACCCGGATCGAGAAATATACCGTCAACCGCTCGCCCCATATCGACAAGAAAAGCCGCGAGCAGTTCGAAATTCGTACACATAAGCGCCTGTTGGACATTGTCGATCCAACTCCGCAGACCGTTGACGCGCTGATGAAGCTCGATCTTGCGGCTGGCGTTGATGTCGAGATTAAACTTTAAGGCTTTGCAGCCTTGCAGGAAGGTTTGAACCAATGCGTTCTGGTGTGATCGCGCAGAAACTGGGTATGACCCGGATTTTCACCGAAGAGGGGATGCATATCCCGGTGACTGTGCTCAGCTTAATGAATTGTCAGGTCGTCGCTCAGCGCCGGGTTGATCGCGATGGCTATACGGCGCTGCAACTGGGGGCCGGCACTGCCAAGGTGAAAAATGTCGCCAAGGCCCAACGGGGTCATTTTGCGGTGGCCAAGGTTGAGCCGAAGCGTAAAATGGCCGAGTTCAGGGTTTCCAAAGACAATTTGATCGACGTCGGCGCCGCTTTTCTAGCCGACCATTTTGCGATCGGTCAGATGGTTGATGTCACCGGAACTTCGGTGGGCAAGGGGTTTGCCGGAGCCATGAAGCGTTGGAATTTCAAGGGCTTACGCGCCACCCATGGGGTGTCGGTTTCCCACCGTTCCCATGGCGCCACCGGTCAGTGTCAGGACCCGGGCAAAGTGTTCAAGGGCAAAAAAATGGCCGGCCATATGGGCGCGACCCGGATTACCACCCAGAATTTGCGGGTTATTCGCACCGATGTGGAGCGGGGCCTGATTTTGGTCCAGGGCGCCGTGCCGGGCTCCAAGGGCGGATGGATTTACATTCGCGACGCGGTCAAGAAAGCGTTGCCCGAAGATGTGCCCATGCCCGGCTCGTTCAAGCTGGCCGAAGTCGCGGACACCGAAACGGTGGCCAGCGAAGCGGTGCCGGCTGAAGCCGCCGCCGGGGGCGAAGGCGCCGGAGGGAACGCGTAATGGAACTCAAGGTTACAACGCTTGAAGGCAAATCGGCGGGTAAAGTCACGGTCGCCGATGATGTGTTCGGTCTGGAGCCCCGCGCTGATCTGATCCACCGGATGGTGCGCTATCAGTTGCTCAAACGCATGGCCGGCACCCACGCGGTGAAAAACCGGGGGGATATTTCCGGCTCGACCCGCAAATTTGTACGCCAGAAAGGTTCGGGCGGCGCCCGCCACAGCACGCGCAAGGTTTCGCTGTTTCGTGGTGGCGGTCGGTCTTTCGGGCCCACCCCGCGTTCCCACGCCATTGGCATGCCCAAAAAGATACGGGCCATGGCCCTCAAACATGCCTTGAGCGCCAAGGCGAAGGCGGGCGAGATTGTGGTGCTGGACAAGGCCGAGGCCAAAGAGCCAAAAACATCTTTGTTGCGCGAGGCATTCGCCAAACTGGGATTTGCCAATGTGCTGGTGATTGGGGGCGAGGTTCTCGATACCAATTTTTCCCGGGCGGCCCGCAACATTCCCAACGTGGACGTTCTGCCCGCGCAGGGGATCAATGTGTACGATATTTTACGGCGGAAAAAACTGGTTTTGACCAAAGCCGCCCTTGAAGCGCTGGAGGCGCGGTTCGCATGAGCACCCTTCGGGCATACGATGTAATTCGCAATCCGGTGGTGACTGAAAAGTCGACCTACGCCTCCGAGCACAATCAGGTGGTGTTCGATGTGGCTCCCGACGCGACAAAGCCGCAAATCAAAGCAGCGGTGGAGACGCTTTTCTCGGTGAAGGTCAAGGCGGTCAACACGCTGGTGCGCAAAGGCAAGCAGAAACGCTTTCGTGGCCGCATCGGGAAACGCAAAGACGTAAAAAAAGCAATCGTGACGTTGGTCGACGGGCAGTCGATCGATATTTCGACCGGGCTTTAGGGGATTTAGCAAATGGCACTCAAGCAATATAATCCCGTTACACCCAGCCTGCGGGGCCTGGTGGGGATAGATCGCTCGGAACTGTGGTCGGGTGGCCCGGTCAAGAAGTTGACCGAGGGGCTCCATTCCAAGGGCGGGCGCAACAATCGCGGTCGCATAACCCAGCGCCGCCGGGGCGGTGGCGTCAAGCGCGCTTACCGGCTGGTGGATTTCAAACGCAACAAATATGATGTTGTCGGCACCGTCGAGCGCCTCGAGTACGATCCCAACCGCACCGCGTTTATCGCCCTGCTAACCTATGCCGACGGCGAGCAGGCCTATATTCTTGCCCCCCAGCGGCTGGGCGCGGGCGACAAGGTGATTTCTTCGCGCAACAGTGTCGACGTCAAACCCGGCAATGCCATGCCGCTGGAGCGCATGCCGGTGGGCACCATTGTCCACAATGTGGAAATGAAACCCCTTAAGGGCGGTCAGATCGCGCGGTCTGCGGGCACTTATGTACAATATGTAGGCCGCGACGCCGGCATGGCCATTTTGCGCCTCACATCGGGCGAACAGCGCCTGGTGCACGGGTCGTGCATGGCCACGGTTGGCGCGGTTTCAAATTCGGATCATTCCAACACCTCCATCGGCAAGGCGGGACGCAACCGCTGGCTGGGGCGGCGCCCGTCAGTGCGCGGCGTGGCCATGAACCCGGTGGATCACCCCCATGGCGGCGGCGAAGGCCGCACCTCGGGCGGCCGGCATCCGGTGACGCCCTGGGGCAAGCCGACCAAAGGCAAACGCACACGTTCCAACAAGGCGACCGACAAGTTCATTGTCCGGTCCCGCCATTTGAAGAAGGGCAGATAAGCCATGACCCGTTCGGTATGGAAGGGCCCGTTTGTAGACGGATACTTGCTGAAAAAAGCAGAAAAGTCCCGTGAGAGCGGGCGCAATGAAGTCATCAAGATCTGGTCGCGCCGCTCGACGATCCTGCCCCAGTTTGTGGGCCTGACCTTTGGGGTTTACAACGGGCGCAAGCATGTGCCGGTCAATGTTTCCGAAGACATGATCGGGCACAAGTTCGGCGAATTTTCCCCGACCCGGACCTACTACGGTCACTCCGCTGACAAGAAGGCGAGAAGGAAGTAATCCATGGCCAAGCAAAAAACAGAGCGGGCCCTTGCCGACAATGAAGCCAGGGCGGTCCTGCGCACCGTGCGCACCAGTCCGATCAAGCTCAATCTGGTCGCGGCTCAGATCCGTGGCATGAAAGTGGAAAAGGCGCTTGCTGAACTGGCGTTTTCACCCAAGCGGATTTCCAGCGAGGTCAAAAAAACCCTGGAAAGCGCTATTGCCAATGCGGAAAACAACCACGGTCTGGATACGGACGCGCTGGTGGTGGCGGAGGCCTTTGTGGGCAAGGCCATTGTCATGAAACGGTTCAAAGCACGGGCCCGGGGCCGGGGTACGCGCATCGAAAAACCATTCTCGCATCTCACCATTGTGGTGCGCGAGCAAGAGGAGGCCGTCTGATGGGCCAGAAAGTCAATCCCATCGGGCTTCGCCTCGGGATCAACCGGACCTGGGATTCGCGCTGGTACGCGGGCAAAGATCAATATGGTTCATTGCTGCAAGAAGATCTGAAAATCCGTGGAATGTTGCTGTCCGATCTCAAGCAGGCTGCGGTTTCAAAAGTCGTCATCGAGCGTCCGCACCGCAAATGCCGGGTGTCGATCCATACGGCCCGGCCGGGGATCGTGATCGGCAAAAAAGGCGCTGATATCGAAAAACTGCGCAACCGTATCCGGCGGCTCACCGAGAGCGACGTGCATGTCAACATCATCGAAATTCGCAAGCCGGAAGTCGATGCAACCCTTGTCGCCCAGGGCATAGCCCAGCAGCTCGAGCGCCGGGTGGCGTTTCGCCGGGCCATGAAACGCGGCGTGCAAACGGCCATGCGTGTCGGGGCTCAGGGGATCCGGGTCGCTGTGGGTGGCCGGCTCGGGGGCGCTGATATTGCCCGCAAGGAATGGTATCATGAGGGCCGGGTGCCCCTGCATACGCTGCGGGCCGACATCGATTACGGCACGGCGGAAGCCAAAACCACCTACGGGATCATCGGCATCAAGTGCTGGATTTTCAAAGGCGAGATCATGGAACATGATCCCGCCGCCCATGAACGCCGGGCCACTGAAAGCAACGAAGGCGGCGGCCAGCGCCGCGGCGGCGGGGGCAGGGGGTAACCATCATGCTGCAACCCAAACGCACTAAATTCCGTAAACAGCACAAGGGCCGCATTCACGGTGTTGCCAAGGGCGGTACGTCGCTTAATTTCGGCTCCCACGGGCTAAAAGCCCAGGAGCCCGAGCGCATTACCTCCCGGCAGATCGAGGCGGCACGGCGGGCGGTCACCCGGCACATGAAACGGGCGGGGCGGGTGTGGATCCGCATATTTCCCGACGTGCCGGTGTCGAAAAAACCCACCGAGGTCCGCATGGGCAAGGGCAAGGGCACACCGGAATTCTGGGTGGCCAGGGTCAAGCCGGGCCGGGTGATGTTCGAGATTGACGGGGTGCCGGATGATGTGGCGCGTGAAGCGTTGCGGCTGGCGGCCATGAAACTTCCAGTCAAGACGCGGGTTATCACCCGCATGGAAACGTAAAAAGAGGGCCGAGATGAAGGCGACTGATGTACGGGTCAAGACCGCGGATGAACTGATGGAGGAACTGGGGACCTTGAAAAAGGAACAGTTCAACCTGCGGTTCCAGCGCGCGACCCAGCAACTGGAAAATTCGGCGCGGGTGCGCCATGTACGGCGCGATATTGCCCGTATTCAGACAATTCTGCGCGAAAAACGCGCCAGCGGCGCTTAAAGGATTACCGGCGATGCCAAAACGAATTTTGCAAGGTGTTGTGGTCTCCAATGCCAATGAAAAGACAATCGTGGTTCGGGTGGAGCGTCGTTTTACCCATCCCCTGCTGCGCAAGACCGTGCGCCGTTCCAAGAAATATCATGCCCACGACGAAACCAACAACATCGAGGTGGGCGATCTGGTGAGCATCGTGGAGTGCGTGCCGATTTCTAAAAACAAGAAGTGGACTGTGGTTCCCGCGTCCTAGGACGCAACCGGAATTTGTATTGGCGGGAAGTCAGGAAATGCTCGCGTTGGCGGGAAAACAATTAACACCGGGTTTTCGTTCCGGTTCAAACCGGAACCGGATCAATCCGCGTTCGTCTTAAAGGTTCTAAAAGCTATGATTCAGATGCAGACCAACCTCGATGTGGCCGACAACTCGGGCGCCCGGCGCGTGATGTGCATCAAGGTGCTGGGCGGTTCGAAACGGCGCTATGCGGCGGTGGGTGACATGATCGTGGTTTCGATCAAGGAAGCGATCCCCCGGGGCAAGGTGAAAAAGGGTGAGGTCATGCGCGCGGTTGTGGTGCGCACCGCCAAGGAAATTCACCGCGCTGATGGCACCGTGATCCGCTTTGACCGCAATGCGGCAGTGCTGGTCAACAATAACAAGGAGCCCATCGGGACGCGAATTTTTGGGCCTGTTCCGCGGGAATTGCGGGCCAAAAACCACATGAAAATCATATCGCTGGCTCCGGAGGTGCTGTAAAAATGGCAGCCAAGATCAAAAAGGGCGACACGGTCGTCTTGCTGGCGGGCAAGGACAAGGGCAAAACCGGTGAGGTTTTGCGCATTGTGACCGGTACCAGCCGCAATACCGACCGGGCCGTGGTCAAGGGGTTAAACCTGATGCGCCGGCATCAGCGCCAGACCCAGAACCAGGATGGCGGAATTTTCTCCCGCGAGGCCAGTGTTCACATCTCGAATCTGGCCCTTCGGGATCCAAAGGACAACAAGCCGACCCGGGTTGGCTTTGAATTCAAGGACGGCGCCAAGGTGCGCGTCGCCAGACGCAGCGGAGAAGTGATCGATGGCTGAGGGATATACTCCACGGCTTCGAGCCGAGTATGACGATGTCATTCGCGCAAGCATGATGAAGGAATTCGGCTACAAGAACCCGATGCTGGTGCCCAGGCTGGACAAGATCGTCCTGAACATGGGCGTTGGCGAGGCAGTGGGCGACAGCAAGAAAGTGCGGGCCGCCCAGGCCGATCTGGAGGCCATTGCCGGGCAGAAGGCCTTGACCACCCACGCCCACAATTCAATTGCCGGGTTCAAGGTGCGTGAAGGCATGGCGCTGGGGTGCAAGGTCACCCTGCGCAAGGTGCGCATGTATGAATTTCTCGACCGGCTGGTGACTGTCGCCTTGCCCCGTGTACGTGATTTTCGCGGGCTGAACACAAAGAGCTTTGACGGCAACGGCAACTATGCCCTTGGTATTAAAGAGCATATTGTTTTCCCCGAAATCAATTACGACCAGGTCGATCAGATCTGGGGCATGGATGTGGTGGTGTGCACCACCGCCAAAACTGATGAAGAGGCCCGCGCGCTTCTTAAAGGGTTCAATTTTCCGTTCCGGACCCAGTAAGCGGCAACCGGAACATTAGAAAAGAAAAAGGTTCGACCACATGGCCAAGGCAAGTGCCACCGAAAAGAACAATCGCCGACGCAAGCTGGTAAAACGGTATGCGGCAAAGCGCGCAGCGCTCAAGGTGATCACCAAAAATGCGTCGCTGTCCATGGAAGAGCGGTTCGCCGCCCAGCTCAAGCTGGCGCAATTGCCGCGCAATTCGTCCCCCGGCCGGGTGCGCAACCGGTGTGAGGTCAGTGGCCGCCCCCGGGGATATTATCGCAAGATGCGCTTGTCGCGCATTGCGTTGCGTGAGCTTGGGGCGCGCGGGCAGGTGCCCGGCCTCGTGAAGTCGAGCTGGTAAGGAGAGACAGGTAAAATGAATTTGACCGATCCCTTGGGCGACATGCTCACCCGTATCCGCAATGCCCAGATGCGCTCCCGCGCCACTGTGATGACGCCGGGCTCGAAATTACGCGGACGTGTACTCGATGTGCTCGTTGATGAGGGCTACATTCGCGGGTACTCCGTGTCGGAAATGGACAATGGCACCACGGAATATGATGTGGAGCTGAAATATTCTGACGGCCGGCCGGTTATTCGTGAAATTCAGCGGGTTTCCAAGCCGGGCCGGCGGGTCTATGCCTCTGTCAAGAATATCCCCTCGATTTCCAACGGGTTGGGCGTGGCTATTTTGAGTACGTCCAAAGGGGTGATGGCGGACCATCGCGCCCGCTCCGAAAGCGTTGGCGGCGAGATACTGTGTCGCGTTTTCTGATCGCGGCAAGAACAAGACACAACGGGTTGAGACGAAAGAGTATTTGAACATGTCACGTATTGGCAAAAAACCGATTGCACCGGTGGACGGGGTTACGGTCACGGTCGAGGGACAAAAAGTCACCGCCCGGGGGCCTAAGGGCGAATTGTCTGTTACCCTGATGGATCTGGTAAAGGTCGGTCAGACCGACGCCGGCATTGTCGTGGAAATGGCGGGAGAGAGCCGTGAGGCCCGCGCCGCCTGGGGCATGTCGCGCTCCCTGGTGCAAAATATTGTCACCGGGGTTACTTCCGGTTTTGAAAAAAAGCTGGCAATAACCGGGGTGGGCTATCGGGCCCAGATGCAAGGCACCAATCTCAAGTTGGCGCTGGGATATTCCCATGACATCGTGTTTGAGGCACCCGCCGGCATCACGCTGGCAGCGCCGGCTCAGACCGAGGTCGTCATTACCGGCATTGACCGGCAGTTGGTCGGGCAGGTGGCGGCCAACATTCGTAAATTGCGGCCCCCCGAACCTTACAAGGGCAAGGGTGTGCGATATTCGGACGAAATCGTCTATCGCAAAGAAGGCAAGAAGAAATAAGGAAGCGCGGATTATGGCGAAAAACACCAAAGGTATTGAACGCCGCAAATTGCGCGTTCGCCGGTCGATCAAGGCACGTGCGGGGGGCCGGCTGCGGCTGTCTGTGTTCCGTTCCGACCGCAACATTTACGCACAGGTGATTGATGACCGGAGCGGCCGCACCCTGGCGTCTGCCTCATCGCTGGATGCGAAAAAGGACACAAAGGACACAAAGGCCTCCAATGTCGAAGTGGCGGCCACGGTGGGTAAACTTCTGGCCGAACGGGCAACCAAAGCCGGGGTTGGCGAGGTAGTTTTTGACCGCGGGGCTTATCTCTATCACGGCCGGGTCAAGGCCCTGGCTGAAGCTGCCCGCGAGGGCGGGTTGAGTTTTTGAGCGCGTGCAGGCGATTTGAATTAATTATGGAAAGTGCTGGTTTTAGACCATGAGAAACGTATCGGAACGCGACAGCGAATTTGTTGACCGGCTGGTTCATATCAACCGCGTGGCCAAAGTGGTCAAGGGTGGGCGCCGGTTTGGATTTGCCGCTCTGGTGGTTGTGGGTGATCAAAAGGGCCGGGTCGGATTTGGCCACGGCAAGGCACGTGAAGTGCCCGAGGCCATTCGCAAGGCGACGGAACAGGCCAAACGGCAGATGATCCGGGTGCCCTTGCGTGAGGGGCGCACCCTGCACCATGATGTGTCGGGACGTCACGGGGCGGGCAAGGTATATTTGCGCATGGCGCCTGCCGGTACCGGCATTATTGCCGGCGGTCCCATGCGGGCGGTATTTGAAACCCTGGGGGTTCACGACGTGGTGGCGAAATCATTGGGTTCGGCTAATCCGTACAACATGGTGCGGGCGACCTTTGATGCCCTTAAAAGTGTGGACAGCCCCCGTTCGGTGGCCGCCCGGCGCGGGTTGAAGGTTTCCGAAATTCAGGGTCGCCGCCGCGAACATGATTCCGGTGAACAGGCGAGCGCCTGACCCAAGCGCCTGAACATAGTCCCACCAGGGCAATCTCACGAAAGATCGAGTAATGGCAAAAAGCACAATCACCGTCGAACAGACCGGCAGTCCCATCCGCCGGCGGGCCGATCAACGGGCCACGCTGGTTGGCCTGGGCCTGAACAAGATGCACCGCCGCAGAACACTTGAGGATACCCCTTCGGTGCGCGGCATGATCAACAAGGTGTCCCATCTCGTCACCATTGTTGACGCCAAGGACTAAAAGGTATTTTCCCCATGCGATTGAATGAACTGGCCGACAGAATTGGTGCCAACAAGGCTGCAACCCGGGTTGGGCGCGGCATAGGCTCGGGCAAGGGCAAAACCGGTGGCCGGGGCATGAAAGGGCAAAAATCACGCTCAGGCGTGGCCATCAAGGGATTTGAAGGCGGGCAGATGCCGCTGCATATGCGGTTGCCCAAGCGCGGGTTCAACAACCCGTTCGCAAAGAAATTCAATGCCGTCCGGCTTGACCGGATCCAGACCGCGATCGATGCTGGAAAGCTTGACGCCAAAGGATTTATTGACGCCGAAGCGCTGGTCAAATCCGGGGTTATCCGACGGATCAAAGACGGTGTACGCCTGGTGGCGGGGGGCGAGTTCAAGGCGGCAAAAGTCACGTTCCGGGTCAATCACGCCTCGGCCGGCGCGCTCAAGGCTATTGAAGCTGCGGGCGGCAAGGTCGATATGGTTGGAGCGGCCAAAAAAGAGGCGGCAGCCGAGGCAGGCTGAGTTTCAACCACGTACCACCCTGAGAACGGGATAAATCACAGGCACCCCAAACATGGCTTCGGCAGCAGAACAACTCGCGCGCAACCTAAGTTTTTCCACCTTCGGCAAAGCCAAGGAGCTGCAAAAGCGCATTCTGTTCACTTTGGGTGCGCTGCTGATTTACCGCCTGGGAACCTATATTCCCATCCCCGGGATTGACCCGGACGCCTACGCCTCGACATTCGAGCGCACCCGGCAGGGGCTGGCCGGCACCCTGAACCTGTTTGCCGGCGGCGCCGTGGAGCGCATGGCGATTTTCGCCCTCAATCTTATTCCCTATATCACTGCGTCCATCGTCATTCAGGTGCTTGCCACCGCTTCGCCGCGCCTTGAAGCGCTGAAAAAAGAGGGCGAACAGGGTCGGCGCAAAATGAACCAGTACACCCGCTATCTGACGGTGGCGTTTTGTACGGTGCAGGCTTACGGCATAGCCATAGGGCTGGAAAGCTCGCAAGGGGTGGTGTCGGATCCGGGCTGGTTCTTCCGCCTGTCCACGGTCATTACCCTGGTGGGGGGCACCATGTTCCTCATGTGGCTGGGCGAGCAGATCACCTCTCGGGGGGTCGGCAACGGCATATCGCTGATTATTTTCGCCGGCATTGTCGCCAATCTGCCCGGCACCATCGCCCAGACTCTGGAGTTGTCCCGCACCGGGGCCTTGCCCGCTTTTGCGTCCGTGGGCTTTCTGGCCATGGGCATTGTCGTGATCGGGGTGATCGTCTTTTTTGAGCGGGCCCAGAGACGATTGCTCATCCAGTATCCAAAGCGACAAGTGGGCAATAAAATGTTCCAGGGGGACACCTCGCACCTGCCCCTCAAGTTGAACACGTCCGGGGTTATTCCGGTAATTTTCGCTTCTTCCATGCTGTTGCTGCCGGCGACGTTCTCCTCCATTGGCGCCCAGAGCGACGCCACGGACTGGCTGACGGTGATTTCGGCGGTATTGGGGCGCGGCCAGCCCCTCTATCTGATCCTTTACGCAAGTCTGATCATGTTCTTTGCCTTCTTTTACACCTCGATCGTGTTCAACCCCACCGAGACGGCGGACAACCTGAAACGTTCGGGAGGCTTTATTCCCGGCATCCGGCCCGGCGAGCGAACAGCCCAGCACATCGATTATGTGCTTTCGCGAATCACGGTCATCGGTGCGCTTTATCTCACCATTGTCGCGCTGATACCGGAGGTGCTGTTTTCCCAGCTTAATGTGAGCCAGTTCATCGGCGGCACGTCGCTTTTGATCATGGTCACGGTGACCCTGGATACGATAACCCAGATTCAAAGCCATCTCATTGCCTCCCAGTACGAGGGGTTGGTCAAACGGTCCCGCCTGGGCGGACGACGAAAATGAGGCTGGTTTTTCTGGGGCCGCCGGGGGCGGGAAAGGGGACCCAGGCTGAAATACTGGTGCAGCGCTATTCCATTCCGCAATTGTCCACCGGGGATATGCTGCGGGCGGCGGTTGCAGCGAAATCGCCCCTGGGCCTTAAGGCAAAACAGATCATGGATCGCGGCGATCTGGTGTCCGATTCGGTGGTCGACGCCATAGTTTCACAGCGGCTGGATGAGGCCGATTGCGCCAACGGTTTTATTCTCGATGGCTATCCGCGGACCCTTGCCCAGGCCGAGGCACTACAGGCCATGCTGGCGGAAAAGGGGATCGCGCTCGATGCGGTCCTTGAGCTGCAGGCTGACCGGGATGCGCTGGTGGCCCGTATTGTCAATCGGGCCGCTCAAAGCGGTACGGCCCGGGCAGATGACAACGAAGAGGTGTTGCGCAACCGCCTTGATGTTTACAACGAACTGACGGCGCCGCTGGCCGCCTATTACCGCTCAAAAGGGCTGTTAAGGAGCGTTGACGGCATGGCGCGGATCGATACGGTTTCCAAGGCTGTCGCAGATGTTCTCGGGGCGGTGAAATAAACGTTCATTTGCTGGCGGGATCGTGTTGACTCAATGGCAAAATCTGGTCTATGAACCGCGCTCGGTCACACGCATCGTGAAGGACTGGGCCCGGCTCTGCTTATCGAAAAGGCAGAGGATCGGTAACCGGTCCATTGCTGTTGCGAAAATTAGGGCTGAAAGCCCCGGGCTGATTGATTAAGGAGTTCTGGACGTGGCACGAATTGCAGGCGTCAATATCCCCACCAACAAGCGCGTGGTTATCGCGTTGCAGTATATCCACGGAATTGGCGCGACAAGCGCGAAGGATATCTGCGCGAAGGTGAAAATACCGCACGAGCGCCGGGTCAACGAGTTGTCCGATGCCGAGGTGACACAGATCCGCGAGACCATTTCGCGCGATTGCACCGTGGAAGGCGATTTGCGCCGGGGTGTGGCCATGAATGTAAAGCGGCTCATGGATCTGGGCAATTATCGCGGGCTGCGCCATCGGCGGGGTCTGCCGGTTCGCGGGCAACGTACCCACACCAATGCCCGCACCCGCAAAGGGCCGGCCAGGGCAATCGCGGGCAAGAAAAAGTAGGCATACGAATTTGAAACAGGGGGCGGGCGCATTGTTGCTTCCGCTCTTCGGTGGAGCCGCACAGTTAGTCAACGACCGGCGGTGATGAGATCGATTTGAGGAATTGAATGGCAAAAGATACGACCCGCGTTCGTCGTAAGGAACGCAAGAATATCATGTCCGGTGTGGCCCACGTAAACGCCACCTTCAACAACACCATGATTACCATTACCGATGCCCAGGGCAACACGATTTCGTGGTCCTCGGCCGGGACCATGGGTTTTAAGGGGTCACGTAAATCCACCCCTTATGCGGCGCAAATGGCGGCGGAAGACGCGGCCAAAAAAGCGCAGGAACACGGCATGAAAACTTTGGAAGTTGAAGTGCGTGGGCCGGGGTCCGGGCGCGAGTCGGCGCTGCGGGCTTTGCAGGCCGCCGGATTTACAGTCACTTCCATTCGCGACGTAACAACCATACCGCATAACGGATGCCGGCCGCGCAAGCGGCGCCGGGTCTGATCATCCGTGCCGGGCTCAAAATACCCGGCTTGAATGCGAAAAAGCGGCACGCGGCACACTCAGCCGCACGACAAAAGGGCATGATTGATAATGATCCAGAAAAACTGGCAGGAACTTATCAAGCCGACGAAACTGGATATCGTACCGGGTAAAGATCCAGGGCGGGTGGCCTCGATGGTCGCCGAACCTTTGGAGCGGGGCTTTGGCCTGACCTTGGGCAACGCGCTGCGGCGGGTTTTGCTGTCCTCGTTACAGGGCGGTGCGGTGACGGCCATTCAGATCGATGGGGTATTGCACGAGTTTTCATCCGTGCCCGGGGTGCGTGAAGACGTGACCGACATGGTGCTCAACATCAAGGAAGTCGCCATTCGCATGGGCGACGAAGGCCCCAAGCGCCTGTCCATGAGCAAAAAGGGGCCCGGTGCGGTCCGGGCCGGTGACATTGAAGCCACCGGCGATATTGAGGTTCTCAACCCCGATCTGGTGATTTGCCACCTCGATGATGGCGCCGAGATCAACATGGAATTCACTGTGGATGTGGGCAAGGGTTATGTGCCCGCCGACCGCAACCGGCCCGAAGACGCGCCCATTGGCCATGTGGCCATTGATGCGCTGTTCTCGCCGGTCAAGCGGGTCAGCTACAAGGTGGAGAACACCCGCGAGGGGCAGATCCTCGATTATGACAAACTCACGCTAACGGTTGAAACCGACGGATCGGTGACCCCCGAGGATGCGGTGGCATTTGCCGCCCGGATCGTTCAGGACCAGTTGACGGTTTTTGTCAATTTCGAGGAGCCGGTCAAGGAAACCACCGAGGACATTGCCCCCGAGCTGGCGTTCAACCCGGCATTGCTGAAAAAGGTCGACGAGCTGGAGCTTTCGGTGCGCTCGGCCAACTGCCTGAAAAACGACAACATTGTCTACATTGGCGACCTTATCCAGAAATCGGAGGGCGAAATGCTGCGCACCCCGAATTTCGGTCGCAAATCGCTAAATGAAATCAAAGAGGTTCTGGCGCAGATGGGATTGCATCTGGGAATGGATGTGACCAGTTGGCCGCCGGAAAATATTGAGGATCTCGCCAAGCGTTACGAAGATCATTATTGATCGCAGCCCAACGCTGAACAGGGTCTTAAGGAAACAGGAGAGCAAAGATGCGACACCGTAAAGCGGGCCGCAAGCTGAACAGAACTGCCAGCCATCGCAAGGCCATGTTTGCCAACATGTCCGCGGCGCTGATCAAGCACGAGCAGATTGTGACCACCCTTCCCAAGGCGAAGGAATTGCGCCCGATTGTGGAAAAGCTGGTGACTTTGGCCAAGCGCGGCGGTCTGCATGCCCGCCGGCAGGCCATTGCCCGGATTGGCGACGAGACCCAGGCCAAAAAGCTGTTTGATACCCTGGGGCCGCGCTACAAGGAACGCATGGGCGGCTACACGCGTATTCTCAAGGCGGGATTTCGCTACGGGGACAACGCGCCGGTGGCCGTCATTGAATTTGTCGACCGGGATGAGGACGCCAAGGGCCAGGATTCAGGTCCGGACCAGAATGAAGGCGCCACACCCGAGCCGGAAGGCGCTGCTGCTTAAAGCGTGTCACCGATAAGTGGGTACCGGTTATCGGACAAATGACACGCGGCAGGAAAAGACTGGAATCGTGTCACCGATAAGTGGGTACCGGTTATCGGAATAAATGACACGCTCAAACAAGGAATTAGACTGCGGTTTTGATTCTATCAAAACAGGACGCAGTCTAGCGGGCAGTCAGTTCACCTGATTGAGAAACCATCTGCGAAGCTGTTCGATTTTCTGGGTGCCGGTTTTGGCGTTCGGGATAAGCAGGTAGTAGGCGCCTTCGCCAGCGCATTCATGGGCATGCGCTTTGACAAGGGTCCCCTCGGCAAGTTCTTTTTGAACGAGGATGGCGGGGATGATGGCCAGCCCATGGCTGCCCTTGACGGCATCGATCAACATTTCAAACTGTGTAAACATCGGCCCGATGGGGTGAAGGTGCGGCACTTCATTCAGGCTGGCAAACCAGATTTCCCAGGATTTGGGTCGGGTGGAATGTTGCAGGATGCGCCTGGCGAGCAATTTCGACGCGTCGAGGACGGGTTTTTCAACAAGTTGCGGACTGCCGACCACGACCAGGGTCTCCGCCATTAAAAAATCGGAGCGAAACCCCGGCCACGGCGGGTTTCCCTGGACTATGGCCAGATCGACCAGGCTTGGATCAATCGCTGCATTGGACAGGTAAGTAATCGTGTTGATGGTCAGATCATCGTTGTCCTGGGTCAATTGCAGGATCCGGGGCATCAGCCAACGGCTTCCCAGTGTCGGATAGACGCCGACATTTATCGCCCCGCCGGAGCGGTTGTGGGATCTGATGGACAACAAGGCGCCCTCAAGGCGTTCGAGCAGCGGGGTAAGCTCGGCCGACAGGGTTTGCCCGGCGGTGGTAAGTTTGACCCGCTGCCGATCCCGGGTGAATAAGGTCTGCTTTGCATAATCCTCAAGGGATTGAATTTGACGGCTGAACGCACTTTGCGTCAGATTGATTTCACGCGCGGCGCGAGCAAAATTCTCTGTTCTGGCGGCGGCCTCGAAACAGAGCAGAGCGGTGGTGGAGGGGATCTGGCGACGCATGGTCGAATGTTTGACCGAGGAGAATCAGGAATCAAGAGTTAATCGAATTTTTGCATTAAGTTATGTGGAAATGGCGATGTCAAAACGGAATTCGGGCCGATAACTTGCAGGAATTGCAGAACCGACGAGGACGATCTCCATGACTTTATCCACCCGATCTGACGATATTGATGTTCAAGCCGTCCACGAATGGATGCAGGTGCGCCCGGACACAGAATCGGTCGCGCGGTTCACTCCGGGACCCGGCCTTCAACGGCTGTCACTAAAATTCGATATTGACCGGCTCACCGAAGCCCTTGATCAATGCCTCCAGCTTGATGCATTCAAAGGCAAAATGCAGGATCAGGGATTTGCCGCTCTGCCGTTGACCCAGCGTCCGGGCCAGACGGAATGGTCGGACAATGATCTTTCGGGTCGTTTCTGGATGCGCCCGGACAACAGCTATGTGGAAGAGCCCCGGGAAGATCTTGTGCCCGAAATCGATTTTTCGGAATTCAATCCAAAATTCAAGGGCACCTATTTCGAGTTTGTCCATCAGGAGCTGACCCGCCGATTCCCGATTGGCCGCACCCGGGTGCTTTCCAAAGGTTTGTACAATTGCAATTCCTGGCACCGGGATCCCGAGCCGCGTCTGCATATTCCCCTGATCACCAACCCGGGGGCTCTGTTTGTGGTCAACCATCATGTGACCCATTTGCCGGCGGACGGATCCGTCTATTTTGCCGATACACGGGGCTATCACACCGCGCTGAACGGCGGTGAAAGCCGGCGGGTACATATTGTGGCGGCGCTGGCCTACGATCAAATTTCTCAATGAACCAGTATGCCCGTCTGA
>JAADFY010000113.1 GCA_013152625.1 Alphaproteobacteria bacterium | reverse complement strand
TGGATCCAGTCGGCACCCGCTTCGTCCACGGCGCGCACCTCAGCGCCAAGGCGGGCGAAATCGGCGGCCAGAATAGATGGTGCGATTTTTAATGGTCGGCGGTGCATCATTGGGGACCTGAACGGGGGAACGGCCCGGAGCTAACACACGCATGGGCGGATTGCCAATGCGTGAGGCACATGGTCGCGATTTTCACGATGTGGCGAGGGCGGGCGCGATCAGCTTGCAGTTTGGGGTTGGTTGGCTCAAATGAGGGCGTGCAAAGGAACCGTTATGGGTGATCTTTATGGGTGAACTGCCGCTTTTGCTGATTTTTGGCGCCGGGATACTGAGCTTTCTCAGCCCGTGCGTATTGCCGCTGGTGCCGCCCTACCTGACCTATATGAGCGGTGTTTCGTTTGAGCAATTGCGCGAGGACGGGGCTGTGGCCGGCGTCGGCTGGCGGCGCGGCGCGTTTACTTCGGTGTTTTTCGTGCTTGGGTTCTCGGTGGTGTTTATAACGCTGGGGGCCACCGCCACGGCCTTCGGACAGGTATTCCGGCAGGCGTTGCCAATCCTGACCACGATTGCCGGGGTGGCGATCATTGCCATGGGGATGCATTTTCTGGGCCTGTTCCGTATTGCCTTACTGGACCGGCAGGTGCGGCATTCGGGGCCATCGGTGGCCAGTGGCCCGGGCGGCGGCTTTATGCTCGGGCTGGCGTTCGCTGTTGGCTGGACGCCATGTATCGGGCCGGTTCTCGCCGTCGTTTTAACCGTTGCCGCAACCGGCGACACCGCCCTGACCGGGGCCGGGCTGCTGGCGGTTTATTCGGCTGGTCTGGGGGTTCCGTTCATTCTGGCCGGTTTAATGGTCGGCCCGTTCCTGAACTTTTTCAAATCATTCAAGAAACATCTGGGGATGGTGGAAAAAGCGATGGGCGTGCTGCTGATCATAACCGGGATATTGTTCCTGACCGGAGATTTCACCCGCATTTCGTTCTGGATGCTGGAAACCTTCCCCGTTCTGCAACAGTTTGGCTGAGTTTCGAGCATATCCTGTTTTGATGGTAACAAAACAGGGCTCTCGGTCTTTTCTTGACGCGTGTCATTTATCCGATAACCGGTGCCCACTTATCGGTGACACGCTTTGGCGCCCGCGAGCCGGTTTTGCCAATATTAACGCTAAGAACAAAAAAACGGCGCTCCATGGGGCGCCGTTTTTCACTTTAATCTATCGTGTGCAGAGTTCGGGTAGGGTCGCGGCAAACAGGGAACATCAGGCATGGCCCAACGGGCAACGACGCAGTCGGGATCAAATACGGGCGATCGCCATCTTGATGCCAGCGGTGAGCCGCTGCTGACGATTTCAGTGGCCGCGGACATAAACGAGATCGAAGGCGCGTGGCGGCATCTGGAGGCGGGGGGAATCGAATCTCCGGGCCAGGCGTTCGAGTTCGTGCGAACCTGGGTACAGGCGTTGGAAATTGCGCCCCGGCGTCAGGTCTATATCAGTGTGCATGCGGGTACAAAGCCGGTGCTGGTAATGGGGCTTGGAGAATATCGGCGCTTTGGTGCCCGGGTGCTGGGATGGCTGCCGGGGCTGCATGTGGGATGTAACGGGCCGCTTATTGATGGGAAATATTTTTCGACGCTGAACCAGAAACAGCGCACCGCCCTGTGGGGCCGGGTACTGCAGGCCCTGCCGCCGGTGGATGCGCTGCACCTGCTGGCGGTGCCCGACGGGTTGGCGCAAAGTTTTGGCAAGCATGGCCGGCGCGGGGTTGGTGAATTTGTCTATCGGGCCGAGTTTTCCTCATGGCAGGAATGCGACCGGGTTCAACGCACCCGCAAACGGCGCAAGCGCGACCGGCAGCAGGGGGCAAAACTGGCCTTGCTGGGAGATATTGAATTTGGCGTGGCGCGCCCCGATGAGTATGACCATGTGCTTAAAACCATGTTTGCACAAAAGGCCGCGCGGTTTGCCGATCTGGGGATAACTGACCCGTTTGCCAACGAAAAAGTGCGCGGATTCTACCATGACATCATTGCCCACAGCCAGGCGCTGGAAGCGAAAATTTTTGTCCTGCGGCTGAATGGCGAAATTGTTGCGGTTCGCTATTGTCTGGGGCGGGATAAAGAACTTTATGCGCTGATTTCCTCCATGAGCGAAAACCGGGAGCTGCAATCGGGATCACCGGGCAAGCAGAGCCTTTTTCGAATCGTGCAAACGATATTCGACGAAGGTTATCGCAGCTATGACCTTGGTGCAGGCCAGGCCGACGAAAAGCGTAACTGGTGCAATCGTGAGATCGCCGTAGCCCACTACTTTTTCCCGAAAACGGCGACAGGCTGGGTTTTTATGGCAGCCCAGAGGGCTTTGGATTTCGCCAAGCGCAAGGTCAAGACCGATGCCCGGCTGTTGACGCTTTACAAGCGCCTGAAGGGGCGAACAGGGCCAGACGCCTAGATCAGATTGAGGCCTTTAAGGGACGCGTGGGCATTGCGGCCTATAATAATATGATCGTGCACAATTATGCCCATGGGTCGGGCCGCCTCGATGATGGTATGGGTCATTTGCACATCAGCGGTGGATGGGGCGGGATCGCCGGAGGGGTGGTTGTGCAGCAGGATGAGCGCGGTAGCCGATAATTCAAGGGAGCGTTTGATTACCTCGCGGGGATAGACCGGTGTGTGATCCACGGTGCCGACTTGCTGGACCTCGTCGGCGAGCAAGCGGTTTTTCTTGTCGAGAAACAATATGCGGAATTGCTCTCGTGTTTCAAAAGCCATTACCGAGCGGCAATAATCAATCAGAATGTCCCATGAGCCGAGCACCGGAGTGTCGGGGATCTGTTCGCGGGCAAAGCGCTGGGCGGTGGCGACCACGACCTTGAGATCGGCAATGGCGGTGGGACCGAGGCCGTCAATTTCCTCGAGCAGATGGGCCGGCGCCCCAAGGGCCTGGGAAAATGAGCCGAAACGTTTGATCATGGCTTTGGCCACCGGTTTTGTGTCCCGGCGGGGCAGCAGCCGAAACAGCAGCAATTCGAGCAGTTCATAATCCTGCAAAGCGCCGGATCCGGCGGCGGCAAACCGGGCGCGCAGACGATCGCGATGGCCGAAATGGTCGGGTGCAGGTGTTGGTTTTTGCCGTTCAGTCACCGGGTGGCGCGAGGTTGAACAGCCCCTGGGGCGAAGCGGTAAATATCTCGCACCCGTCTTCGGTTATGCCGATGGAGTGTTCCACCTGGGCGGAAAGGGTTCGGTCGCGGGTAACGGCGGTCCAGCCATCGGACAGGATTTTAACATGGGGCCGGCCAAGATTGAGCATGGGCTCGATGGTGAATATCATGCCCGGTTTGAGCTCGACACCCGATCCGGGCGTGCCGAAATGCATGATGTTGGGCTCGTCGTGGAACAGGCGCCCCACCCCATGGCCAACAAAATCACGCACCACCGCGGTGCGCTGGCGTTCGGCATAGGTCTGGATGGCGGCGCCAATATCACCGGTGGTATTGCCCGGTTTTGCCGCCTCGATGCCCAGGAAAAGGCATTTCTCCACCACATCAATAAGCCGTTCGGCCTTGCGGGCGATCTCGCCCACCGCAAACATGCGCGAGGTGTCCCCGTGCCAGCCGTCGACAATCAGGGTGATATCGATATTGACAATATCACCTTCGCGCAGGGGCTTTTCATTGGGTATGCCGTGGCACACCACATGATTGATCGAGGTGCACACGGAATGGCGATAGCCGCGAAAAAACAGGGTGGCGGGAATGGCCCCGTGGGCATGGGCGAATTCGAACGCCATGCGATCCAGCTCGGCAGTGGACATGCCGGGCACCACATGGGGCGTCAGCATATCGAGAGCCTCGGCCGCCAACCGACCGGCGGCGCGCATGCCGGCAAACCCGACCTCGTCGTGCAGGGGAATGATCCCGGTGGTGCGGCGACTGTTAGCGCGCGCGGGGGCGTATGTGACCATGGGTTTCAGACCAGCAGTTTCTCAATCGTTGAATGTTACCGGGGCGGCCCGATGATGGGAAGGGGGTGGCGAAGGGTAATCGAGGTTACCGAAATATCGCAATCGTAACAGAAAAACTCAACGCCGCTGTCTTTTGCCCGCCCGGCGGCTTCGGCATAGGTTGCGTCCACATCGGCGGCCAGCTCAAACCTTGTGCAATCCGTGCGCTGAACCAGGTAAAGCAATATCGCGCGATGACCGGCGGCGGCCATATTGGCCAGTTCCCCCAGATGGCGGGCGCCGCGGGCGGTTGCCGCGTCGGGAAACTGAGCCACGCCGGCCAGGCGGGACAGGTGGACGTTTTTGACCTCTAAATAGCAGTCGGGCCGTGCTGGGTCGGAAAGCAGAAAATCCACCCGGCTGGCCTTGCCGTAGCGAACCTCGGGCCGAACCGTTTCATAACCGGCAAGCGAAGGGATATGCCCGCCAGCAATCGCTTCGGCAACCAGTTTATTGGGATAGCCGGTATTGATACCCACCAGCCCGGTGGGCAGTTCGACCAGTTCAAGCGACCAGGCCAATTTGCGTTTCGGGTTGGCTGATTTTGACAGCCAGACCGGCAAGCCCGGGCCATCAAGGCCGGTCATGGCGCCGGTGTTGGCCACATGAGCCACCACAACTTCGCCGGTTTCCAGTTCCACATCGGCCAGAAAGCGTTTGTACCGGCGGATCAGTTTTGCGCCAACAAGGGGGCCGGGGAGTTTCAAAGCGGGGGGCGACCGGCTAAAGAACGGGTTCGTTTTGCCTCTGTCATTTCGCTCCAGCCTGAGTTGTGGTTGATTTTGCCATGAACATTCCAGATTCACCGACCGAAGTCACCGCCGCGCTGGTGGTCATTGGCGACGAGATTTTAAGCGGGCGGACCGGGGACAAGAACATCGCCACCGTGGCCCGGTTCTGTACCGGGCTGGGCATCGATCTGCGTGAGGTGCGCGTGGTCGCTGATAATCAAGGCGACATCATTGGTGCCATCAACGGGCTGCGGGGGCGCTTCACATACGTTTTTACCAGTGGCGGTATTGGCCCCACCCATGACGACATCACCGCCGAGGCGGTTGCAAAAGCTTTTGAAGTGGCTCTGGAAATCAACCCCGAGGCGAAAAAACTGATGCAGGAGCAGTATCGGGACACCAAAATGACGCCGACCCGCCTGCGCATGGCCCGCATCCCCGCCGGGGCGACATTGGTGACCAATTTCGTTTCAGGCGCGCCGGGGTTCCAGATCGGCAATGTGTT
>JAADFY010000112.1 GCA_013152625.1 Alphaproteobacteria bacterium | reverse complement strand
CATTTCATCACCGGTGACGTGATTATTGCACCTTTGCCGGCAATTGACTAAACAATCAGCACCCTGCCAACCCTGATCGTTTTTAAGGCAAACCTGCCGGAATGAAATCACGCCCACTTACCATCGGCAACGTTGAACTGGCAAACCGGGCCCTGCTGGCCCCCATGTCGGGCATTACCGATCGCTCGTTTCGGCGCGTTTGCGAAAAGTTTGGCGCCGGTGCGGTGACCTCAGAAATGATTGCCAGCGCCGCTCTGGCCGGCGGTCAGCGCGATATGGTGCGCCGGCTGGGACCACCGGCGCGATTGGCGCACATGGTGCAACTGGCCGGGCGCGAGCCGGAATGGATGGCCCAGGGGGCCCGCATTGCCTTTGATGCCGGGGCTGAAATCATCGACATCAACATGGGCTGCCCGGCTCGGCGAGTAACCCATGGGGCCGCCGGTTCGGCCCTCATGCGGGTGCCCGATCTGGCGGTGCGGCTGGTGGAGGCTGTGGCCGGGGCTACCCCGTTGCCGGTGACGGTAAAAATGCGGCTTGGCTGGGACGAGCACACCATGAACGCAGGCGCGCTGGCCAAAAGCTGCGTTATGGCCGGGGCAAAAATGATTACCGTTCATGCAAGAACCCGGGCCCAGTTTTTCAAAGGGCGGGCGCGCTGGGATCTGGTGCGCGAGGTGGTTGAGGCGGTAGCAGTGCCGGTGATTGTCAATGGGGACATCTGTTCGATCGGGGACGCGCGGACCGCACTTGAACAATCAGGCGCTGCCGGAGTGATGATCGGGCGGGGGGCCCAGGGGCGCCCATGGCTGGTGGGGCAGATCGGGGCCGCCATTGCCGGCCAGGCGGTGGGGCGGACGCCAACGGGAAAAAATCTGGCACAACTGATCGTTGCCCACTTTGAGATGATGCAGGCCGAATATGGCACGGAACTTGGGGGCCGGGTGGCGCGCAAACATCTGGGCTGGTATCTTGATGGGGCGGGAATTACCGACGCAACCCGGCGGCAGGCCCTGTTTGCCCTGACCGATCCGGGGGCGGTTATTGAAATGATTCGGGACCTTTTTACCGAAACCAGAAAGGCGGCGGCATGATCGGCGCTGATCCGGAACTGGCGGTTGCCATGGTTCAATCGCTGCCGCATCCGGTGCTGGTATGTGGTGGAGATAATTCCATCCGGGCGGTCAATGTCGCCGCCGAGGATTTTTTCCAGATTTCAGCCGGCGTGCTGTGCCGCCAGTCCCTGAATGATCTCATCGCCTTCGGGTCGCCAATTTTAGGGCTGGTGGAGCGGGTGATCGGCCGCAACGCCCCCGCCAGCGAATACCGGGTGCCGGTGTCCACCGTGCGCTCGGGGACGGAACGCATGGTGGATGTGTTCGGCACACCGCTGCCTATTGGGGACGGGCTGGTGACCCTGGTTCTGCACGAACGCACCATGGCCGACAAGATCGACCGGCAACTGGTTTCCCGGGGGGCGGCCCGGTCGATTACCGGTCTTGGCGCCATGTTGGCCCACGAAATCAAAAACCCCCTGTCGGGCATTCGCGGGGCGGCCCAGTTGCTCGAACAGTCCAGTACCGGCGATGACCGGGCGCTGGCCCGGCTGATCCGGGACGAAACCGACCGGATTGTCGCCCTGGTGGAGCGGGTGGATGTGTTCGGTGATGACCGGCCACTGGATGGGGTTCCGCTGAACATTCACGTCATTTTGAAGCGGGTGCGGCTGCTGGCCCAGAACGGGGTGGCACCGGATGTAACATTTAGCGAGATATATGACCCGTCGCTGCCCCCGGTTCTGGGCAACCGCGACCAGCTCGTGCAGGTGTTCTTGAATCTGATCAAGAACGGGGCGGAAGCCGCCGCCGGGCAGCCCCACCCGGAAATTCACCTGAGAACCGCGTTTCGGCCAGGGATCCGCATTGCGGTGCCGGGAGTGCTGGAGCGGGTGTCGCTGCCGCTTGAAATTATCGTTGAGGACAACGGCCCGGGGGTGCCGGCCGAAATCTTGGCCCACCTGTTTGACCCGTTCGTGACCACCAAGGCCACCGGGAGCGGGCTGGGCCTGGCGCTGGTGGCCAAAATGATCGGCGATCATGGGGGGGTGATTGAATTCGACAGTACCCCGGGCCGGACCCGGTTTCGTGTTCTGCTGCCTGTCGCCACCGGGGCCGACCTGCCTTATGACATTGAAACGTAAAGAGTAAACAGCCATGGCAAACGGGATAATATTACTCGCGGATGATGACGCGGCCATTCGCATGGTGCTCAATCAGGCGCTGACGAGAACCGGATATGAGGTGCGTCCCACGGGTAATATTTCGACCATGTGGAACTGGGTCAGTCGGGGGGAGGGCGATCTGTTGATTACTGATGTGGCCATGCCCGACGGTAACGCTTTTGATGTTCTGCCCCGGATCAAGAAATTACGCCCCGATCTGCCGATAATTGTCATGAGTGCACAAAACACCTTCATGACCGCCATTCGCGCTTCTGAGGTGGGGGCGTATGAATATTTGCCTAAACCCTTCGATCTTGGGGAACTGACCTCGGCGGTTGCCCGGGCTTTGGCCGACGCGCGCAATGCGGGGCGCGAGCCACCACAAAGGCCGGTTGAAACTGAAACCATGCCTCTGGTGGGCCGCTCGCCAGCCATGCAGGATGTCTACCGGGTGCTGGCCCGGCTGATGCAATCCGATCTTACGGTCATGATTACCGGGGAAAGCGGCACCGGCAAGGAACTGGTGGCGAAAGCCCTGCACCAGTTCGGCAAGCGCCAGAACGGCCCGTTCGTGGCCATCAATATGGCCGCCATCCCCCGGGAATTGATCGAGGCAGAATTGTTCGGCCATGAAAAGGGAGCGTTTACCGGCGCCAATGCCCGGACTTCGGGCCGGTTTGAAGAGGCCGAGGGCGGCACTTTGTTTCTCGACGAGATCGGGGATATGCCCATGGAGGCCCAGACCCGGTTGCTGCGGGTCATTCAGGAAGGCGAATATACCATGGTGGGGGGCCGGGCCGCCATCAAGACCAATGTGCGTATCGTTGCGGCAACCCATCGCGATCTTACGCAGTTGATTCGCCAGGGCCTGTTTCGCGAAGACCTTTACTACCGGTTGAATGTGGTCCCGTTACGCCTGCCGCCCCTGCGCGAGCGTCTGGATGACCTGGGCGATCTGATTGCGCATTTTCTTGCCCGGACCGAAACCGAAAACGAGGCGCAAAAAACGATTTCCCCCGAAGCGATCCGCGAAATGCAGGCCCATTCATGGCCGGGCAATGTCCGCGAACTGGAAAATCTCATTCGCCGGCTGGCGGCGTTATACTCAGATGATGTGATTTCCGCCGCCATTATCGACCATGAACTCAACAGCACCGGCACCGGGTCCCATGGTTCCGGGCAAGGCCGGACCCGGGGGGCGGACACCTCCATCGCCGGCGCGGTCAATAGCGCTGTGGGCGCCGAAATCCAGGCCAGCGAGCCACATCTTCCTCCCGCCGGTCTCTACCAAAGGTTGATGGACGAGTTTGAATTGCCGCTGCTGACCATGACGTTGGATCTGTGCGGGGGCAATCAGATCAAGGCTGCCGAAGTGCTCGGACTGAACCGCAACACAGTGCGCAAAAAGATTCGCCACCACGGGATCGAGATCGTCAAACGCTCTCGTGGCGGGGTCTGAACTGACACGGCGTGTCTAAAATGCACGATTTGGCATTCACCGGACTGTCACATTTTGGCAACAATTTTGTTGATCAGTGGCGAAATAGCGGCAATGTCTAGACATCTTCCAATAGCGCGTTGGCGCCAGGCACTGGATTCCAATGACCGAAGCGGCGGCAGAGGCGGGGAGCGAACCGCAAACCGATACCATCCCGGCGTCAGCTGCCAAGGCTGACACGGGTGTGCCTGCCAGACCGGGATCCGCCAAATCAGCAAAACCGGACGTTTCGCCCCCTCCGACATTCCCGAGCCGGGTGCTCCGGTTTTTTGACCTGCGGCGGTTCGATGTGAACCGGCTTTTGCGCTATTTCGGCCTGTTTATCGTGCTTTCAGCGGTGGCCAGCGCCTCGATTTCGTTTCTGGTCCTGACCGGCGCCACACCCATCGAACCGGAGCCGGATGTGTGGATGAGCATCTGGGTGGTCAATGCGGTTCTGGTATTGATCGTTGTGGCGCTGGTGCTGGCCGAGGCGGTCATGCTGGTGCAGTCGCGACTTAGAAAGGAGGCGGGGGCCGGTCTGCACACCAGACTGGTGGGGCTGTTTGCATTTGGCGCGGCGCTGCCCGCCTTCATTGTGGCCACGGTGGCCATAATCGCCCTCAACCAGGGGTTGGATCAGTGGTTCTCCGATCGGACCCGTGCGATGGTGGAAAGTTCCCGGCTGGTGGCCCGGTCCTATATGCTCGAGCACGCCGATGTGCTGCGCGATGATGTTCTGGGGGTCACCCACGCCATTGAAGAGATGCGAAATACGTTTGACGATGACCGGGAAACCTTCGAGCGCGTTTTCACAGCGATTTCACAGGAGCGCGGCCTGCCCTGGGCATTTCTTCTCAATGCCGACCGTGAGGTGATTCTTAGAGCGAAAATCAACACCCCGGGCCGGGTGCCGGTGTTGCCACAGGATGGACTTGAAGGGGTTGAAATCGGCCAGCCCACCAATATCGCTCCGGGGCGGACAAACCTGATCGGGTCGGTGGTCAAACTGCGCGGCTATGAGGAAGTCTATTTGTTTGCGGCCCGGCCCGTGGACCCCCAGGTGCTCGAATATATGCGGCTGACCGATCAGAATGTAACCGAATATCGCGAGTATGAATCCAGCCGGCTGGTTTTTCAGGTCACCTTTGCCATCATGTATCTGGGGCTGGCGCTGGTGGTTCTTTTAGCGGCGGTATGGATTGGCATTGCCCTGGCCAACCGGCTGGTGGCCCCGATTCGCAATCTCATGATCGCTTCGAGCCGGGTGTCCCAGGGGGATCTGGATGTGCAGGTGCCGGTTACAGAAAAACGCGGCGATATGCACGATCTGTCGGTGCGTTTCAATTTGATGACCCAGGAGATCAAATCCCAGCGCCAGTTGCTGTTGCGGGCCAACCAGATGATCGACCAGCGCCGCCAGTTTACCGAAGCGGTGCTGGAGGGGGTGTCCGCCGGCGTGGTCGGGCTGGACCAGTTTGCCCGGGTCAATCTGGTCAACGGACGTGCCGCTTCGATTTTTAACATGGCCGAGCCTGATCTGGTGGGGGTGGACGTGGCCAAAACCGTGCCCGAGCTCAAAGGCATTGTCGATCTGGTCTCCCACGGGCGGCGCGGCCAGTCCCAGCAGCAAATTACATTCAACCGCACCGGACAGGAACGCACCTATCAGGTGCGCATCACCCGGGAGGGCACGGTAACCAATTCCAAGGGATTCGTGATCACCCTGGATGACATAACTGAACTCATGGCCGCCCAGCGCACCAGTGCCTGGGCCGATGTGGCACAGCGCATTGCCCATGAGATCAAAAACCCGCTCACGCCCATCCAGCTGTCCGCCGAACGCCTCCGGCGGCGCTATGCCGAGCGGTTGGCCGACGATATCGAGGTGTTTGACAAATGCACCTCCACCATTGTGCGCCAGGTGGGCGATATCGGGCGCATGGTGGATGAGTTTTCCGCTTTTGCCCGGATGCCGGTGGCCCGGATCGAAAGCGGTGATCTGGCCGATGCGGTGCGCCAGGCGGTGTTTTCCGAAAGTGTGCGCCACCCCCACATTAAAATTGAAACCGACATTCCCGAAGGCACCATTGCCGCCGACTTTGACGCCAGGCTGATCACCCAGGCCCTAACCAACGTTATCAAGAACGCCGCCGAAGCACTCGAAGGCATGGCGGGGGGCAAAATCGACGATCCGCGCATTGTGGTTTCGGTTCGTGAACGGGAAAATGATTTTCAGGTGCTGGTGAGCGACAATGGCCCGGGCTGGCCAAAGGACGCCCGCCAGAAACTGCTCGAACCCTATGTGACGACACGGGACAAGGGGACCGGACTGGGACTGGCCATTGTGCTCAAGATCGTCGAGCAGCACAGCGGCGAGGTCGAACTGCTGGATTCCCAGCTCGAGCCCGGCACGAAAGCCAAGAGCGAGCCCGGCACGAAAGCCAAGAGCGGGCCGGCACGAAAGCCAAGAGCGGGCCGGGCCGCGCGCCGGGGCGCCTGTCTGGCCTTTACGCTGACCAAAACCGTGCCCGATACCCTCGACGTGGAAAAAGAGCCACCGGGGGCGGAAGGCGAGGGGGAAACAACCATCAAAGCGGGCAGGGCGGAAGACGGGGGAAAAACTACCGCCAGAACAGGCAAAGCGGGGGCACCGAAAACCGAACCGAATTCGGGTTCATCCAGTGACACAAATGGCGAGTCAGGCAACCTGCCGGTTGCATCGCCGGTTCCAGCCGAGGGTAGCTGAGTAATATGGCCATGGATATTTTGATTGTTGACGACGAGGACGACATTCGTGACCTGATCGCGGGGGTTCTGGAAGATGAGGGCTATCGAACCCGGGGCGCCCATGACAGCGACAGCGCTCTGCAGGCGGTCAATGCCCGGCGCCCCAATCTGGTGTTTCTCGATATCTGGATGCAGGGCTCGACCCTGGACGGATTACAGACCCTGGACGCTTTGCACACCAACCATGGTGATATTCCCGTGGTCATGATTTCCGGCCATGGCAATGTGGAAACGGCCGTTTCCGCCATCAAACGGGGGGCCTATGACTATATCGAAAAGCCCTTCAAGATCGACCGGTTGCTGCTGGTGGCGCAACGGGCCATGGAGGCCTCGCGATTGCAGGCGGAGGTGGCGGACCTGCGGGAAAAGACCGGGGACGGGACCACCGAGATCATCGGCGATTCGGCCCTTGCGGCCCAGTTGCGCACCATGCTGGAAAAAACAGCGCCCACCAACTCACGGGTGCTGCTGACCGGGGCCATGGGGGTCGGCAAATCCCTTAGCGCCCGGGTCATTCATGCCAGTTCCACCCGGGCCGACGGGCCGCTGATCGAGGTCAATCTGACCATGTATCCACCCCAGGATGTCATGTCGGTACTGTTCGGGGAGGAAACAGAAGGGCGTGAGGGGATCCGGGTTGAAGCGGGCGCTTTGGAACGGGCCCATGGGGGCACCCTGTTTCTGGGCGAAATCTCGGCCATGAGTGACGAGGTGCAGACGGGTTTGCTGCGGGCGCTGGTGGAAAATCAGTTTAAACGCGTAAACGGGCAAAGTCCTGTACAGGTGGACGTGCGGTTTATTGCCTCGACTTCGGCCAATATCAACCGGATGATCGACGAGGGGAAATTCCGCGCCGATCTGTTTCACCGTCTGGCGGTGGTGCCGGTTAAACTGCCCTCGCTCAAAGAGCGGCGCGAGGACGTGCCGCCACTGGTAACCCGGTTTATCGCCCAGCTTTCCAAGGCCAACAATCAGCCGGTGGTGGAAATCGCCGAGGATGCCCTGGCGGTGTTGCAGGCTCAGGACTGGCCGGGCAATATTCGCCAGTTGCGAAATTCCATCGAACGGTTGCTCATTCTGGTGCGCGATACATTGCCCGTCGGCGGACAGGTGACCGCGGCCATGCTGCCGCCGGATATCGGTGAGGTGTTGCCCACCATGAATGATGCCGAGGCGGGCACCCATCTCATGAGCCTGCCCCTGCGGGACGCCCGCGAAGTGTTTGAACGTCAGTATCTCATGGCGCAGATCGAGCGGTTTGGCGGCAACATTTCGCGCACGGCGGAGTTTGTCGGCATGGAACGCAGCGCCCTGCATCGCAAATTGCGGTCTTTGGGCCTATAAGGCACGCGGGGAACGGCAAAAAGAATCGCCGACGAAAAAGAGTGGACAAATGCGCGTCATAATCTGCGGGGCCGGTCAGGTGGGCTACGGCATTGCCGAGCGCTTGAGCGCCGAGGGCAACGAAGTCACCGTGATCGACAGGAACGCGGAACTGGTCCAGCGCATTCGCGATACTCTGGATGCGCGCGGGGTGCATGGCCATGGCTCCCACCCTGATGCGCTGGCTTCTGCGGGGGCCGAGGACGCAGACATGCTGATTGCGGTTACCCAGGTCGATGAAGTCAACATGATCGCCTGTCAGGTGGCCCACTCGATATTTGGTGTGCCCACCCGGATCGCCCGCATACGGGCCCAGGCCTATTTGCGCTCCGAGTGGGCCGATCTGTTTGCGCGCAATCATTTGCCCATCGATGTGATCATATCGCCCGAGGTGGAGGTGGGGGACCTTATCCTGCAACGGATCCGCCATCCGGGCGCCTCTGAAATCGTGGATTTCGAGGAGGGCCGTGTTTCGGTGGTCGCCATAGATGTTCAGGAAGATTGTGCGGTCATTGACACCCCCCTTAACCAGCTCACCGAGTTATTTCCCAACCTTCTGGCCACGGTCATGGGCGTGCGCCGTGACGGCAAGATGATGGTGCTTAGAACCCGGGATCAGTTGCAGGCTGGAGATCAGGCATATGTAGCGGTTGCCGGGGACCAGGTGGACCGGGTGCTGGGCCTTTTCGGGCGTGATGAAAAGCCGCCCTCACGGATTGTGATTGGCGGGGCGGGCAATATCGGGCGCTATGTGGCACGTAAGCTGGAAGCGGGCGGGGACGGCATTTCGGTGCGGCTGATTGAGGACGACCGGCAACGGGCACAGGCGGCGGCGGAAGAACTGGGTTCGTCCATTGTGGTTTACGGGGATGCGTTAAGCGAAGACATCATGCACGAGGTGGACGTGCGCGACACCCATATGTATCTGGGCCTGACCAATGACGATGAGACCAACATATTAAGCGCGGTCATGGCTTCGGAGCTGGGGTGCCCGACCACCATTGCTCTGGTCAATCAGGCTCAATATCCCCGGTTCGCCCGCCGGCTGGGGGTGGATGCGTTTATCAATCCGCGGGCGGTGACCGTCTCGCGCATATTGCGCCATGTGCGCCGGGGCCGCATTCGCGGTGTTTATACCCTGCAAAACGGCGCCGCTGAACTGCTTGAGGCGGAAGCCCTGGACACCTCGCCGCTTGTGGGCAAGCAGTTGCGCGACGTAAAACTCGATCCCGGTATTCGTATCGGCGCCATTATTCGCGGTGAGGAGGTTATTATGCCCGCCGGCGACCAGAAGATCGAAGCGGGGGATTTTGTTATCGTGTTCTCGCTGGCGGATTCGGTGCGCGAGGTGGAGCAACTGTTTCGTGTCAGTATCGATTTTTTCTAGCTTCTTTGGGGACCCGTGCCGACAATCATAAATTTTGTGGCGGTCATTCTTGCGGTATTTGCCGCCAGTCTGCTCATTCCGGCGACCGCCGCCATCGTCGATGGCGATGCTCTTGGGGCCGAAGCATTCGGGCTGCTGGCCCTGGGCTATGGATTTGTGGCGCTGGCGGCCATCTGGGCGGTTCAATCGCGGTTGCGCCGGCTTTCCCGGGCCGAAACCTATTCCGTCGCTGTCATTGGCTGGCTGGTCCTGAGCGCTGCGGCCACGGCGCCGTTTGTAATCCTGGAACAGGCCGGAACCGTGCGTGCAGTGTTTTCCGCCGTGTCGGCGGTCACCACTTTAGGGGTAAGCCTTGAGCCCGTCGCATCCACGACCCTGGCCATGGCGATGTATCGGGCCACGGCGGCCTGGATTGGCGGGCTGCTCACGCTGGTTCTGATCATTTACGTTATGGCCCGGTTTGAGGTCGGTGGTCTGCCCAATGGTCAGTTGCGGACCATTCTTCACGGTACCGGGACAGGACGGGCAGGGGTCGCCCGTACGGTATTGGGGATATTCGTGCCCTACAGCGTCCTGACAGCGGCGGGTGCTTTGTTGCTGGTATTTGCCGGTGTGGCTCCGTTTGCCGCGCTTGCCGCCGCTTTTGCTGCTCTTTCAACCAATGGCTATTTGCCGGTGGCGGCCGAAAACAGCATTCTGGACAACACTTTGGCCGAAATGATCCTGATTGTGCTTATGCTCATTGGCGGAACATCGATCGTATGGCACCGGATGATCGCCGAACGGCGCTTTGCCATGGCCCGGGAACATGCGGAATCCTATTGGTACCTGGGCGTAGCCATCGGCGCGGGCGCGATTTTTGCTCTTTTTGCCATTCTTGCCAACGGCTCGGCGGCGGGGCACGGTTCGCTCATTATCTCGCGCCTGTTCGATACCATCGCCCTGATCACCACCACCGGGCTGACCTATGGCGGCGGCGTGGATCTGACCATTCCCATTGTCGCCGCAATCGTTCTGGGAATGGCCGGCGCCACCAGCTTTTCAGCGTCCGGCGGCATACGGTTTTATCGCCTGGGGGTAATGTTCGGGCATACGCTGGCCGAAACCCGGGGGCTGATCTACCCCCACGCGATTATCGGCGGCAGTTTTGCCAACCAGCCCGGCGCCCTTAAACGATTACGCTCGGTATGGAGCTTTTTCTTCATGTTCGTGGTGTCGCTGGCGTTGGCCGCCCTGGTTTTTGCCGGGCTCGGGTTTCCCCTCGATGCCGCTTTTTCCATGGCGGTGGGCACCTTATGCTCGGTGGCCTCGCTGGTTAACGGGGGGCTGGCGGGGCAGGGGGGCGATCCCGGGCCAGCCGTGGAACTGGCCATTGCCGCGTTTGCCCTGATCGGCCGGATCGAGCTTTTGGTGATCCTTGCGGTTTTTGCGCAGACCGACTGGTAGGCTTCGGTATGTAACTGCGGTCCAGATTGTGCAATAATCGGTTTGACTGGTATACTATCACAGCTTGTATTTAACCCAGCAAATAGGGCAGCGCCCATATTCAGGGAGAGCCCGCCAAGAAACGAGGCCGCAATTGTCCAACGAAAAAGGGCAGAATCTTCAGGACGCTTTTTTGAACCACGTTCGAAAGAACAAGGTTCAAGTCACTGTATTTTTGGTAAATGGCGTAAAACTTCAAGGCGTTATAACCTGGTTTGATAATTTTTGTCTTTTACTCAGGCGTGACGCCCAATCCCAGCTTGTCTACAAGCATGCCATTTCAACGATCATGCCGGCAGGTCCGATCCAGTTATTTGACCCCGATGCGAGCGAAAAAGGGCAAGAGAGCTGACCGGGGAACATAACGGGGGGGGAACCGCCGGCTCGCTAAGTTTTGAACGTGGTGGCAGGGATTTTGTCGACCGGCAGGTCGCGCCCACGCCCACGGCAATCGTGTGCCCGGATTTCGCCGGAGCGCAGCATTTGCGGCCAGCCGATGCGCGGCTGCAGGAATTTATCGGTCTGGCCCGGGCGATCTCCCTTAAAATTGTCGATGCCAGAATCCTGCCGCTGCGGGCTGTGCGGTCCGCCACTTATATTGGCGGCGGGCAGGCCGAGCGTTTGCAGGCGCTGGTTGAGGAAAAAGGAATAAAGCTGGTGCTGGTCGATGCCAGCCTGACACCGACACAACAGCGAAACCTGGAGCGGGCGACCGGTGCCAAGGTGCTGGACAGAACAGCGCTGATCCTTGAGATTTTCGGCGAACGGGCGGTTACCCGTGAAGGCGTATTGCAGGTTGAACTGGCCCATTTAACCTATCAGAAAGGCCGGCTGGTCCGCTCATGGACCCACCTTGAACGTCAGCGCGGCGGCGGCGGGTTCCTTGGCGGACCGGGCGAAACCCAGATCGAAAGCGATCGCCGGCAACTCCAGGAACGCATTACGGTGCTCCGAAAGCGAATTGCCAAGGTTCGGCGCACCCGAACCGAACAACGCAAGACCCGCCGCGCCATCCCGTTCCCCCTTGTGGCCCTGGTGGGGTACACCAATGCCGGCAAATCGAGCCTGTTCAACCAGCTTACCGGCGCCGGCGTTAGGGCCGAAAACCAGTTGTTTGCCACGCTGGATACCAAAGTGCGGCGGGCCAGTCTGCCCCGGGGCACCGCGGTGCTGTTTTCCGATACGGTTGGTTTTGTCTCCCAGTTACCCACGGAACTTGTGGCAGCGTTTCGCGGCACCCTCGAAGAAGTCACCGACGCACGGGTTATTGTCCATGTGCGCGATATTTCCACCGAGCACAGCGCCGCCGAGGCGGCTGATGTGGAAAAAATCCTGACCGAAATCGGGGTGGACGGGACGCGGGTGCCCATAATCGAAGTGTGGAACAAGATCGATCTTTTATCCCCGGAGCGGGGGAAGGAGCTGGCCGAAATCGCGGCGCTGCCCCATCGCGAAGCAAATGGCACCCGGACACCAAGGGCATTTACCGTTTCAGCCACCACGGGGCAGGGGTGCGACGCCCTGCTGGAGGAGATCGAAAACCGGCTGTTTACGGGATCGAGCATTTACGAATTGAGCCTGCCGGCCACCGATGGCAAACGGGCGAACTGGCTGCATGAACATGGTGACGTTCTGGACCGCGTTGTTCATGACGATGGCCTGGTGACCATGCGTGTCCGGATCGGGCCAACGGTTCAATCGGAATTCCTGTCGCGCTACGAAAGCGAACTGGCCGATCAACTTGTTCCTTTGGCCTGATTTTTTTCTAGACTGCGTCATGTTTTGATAGATTCAAAACCGCAGTCTATTTCCTTGTTGCCGCGCGTCATTTATCCGATAACCGGTACCCACTTATCGGTGACACGCTCTAACCCGCGAATTTCATTCCAGTAGCCATCAAGTACTTCGAGGCCGGCGGTGGCGATGTCGGTTTTTTCCTCGCGGCAGCGTTTTTCCACATAAGTGAAGCGGCGCAGGAACTTGGCGTTGGCGTTGGTGAGCGCCGCCTCGGGGTCAACCCCGCATTTGCGGGCCAGATTGGCCACAGCCATTAAAAGATCGCCCAGCTCTTCCTCGATGTTTTGCGAGCTTTTATGGTCCATTGCCTCTTTGACCTCGCCCAGTTCCTCACGCACCTTGTCCAGGGCACCGGGGGCATCGGGCCAGTCAAAACCGACTTCTGCGGCGCGCTTTGCCAGCTTGTTGGCGCGGGCCAGAGCGGGCAGGGCGAACGGCACATCATCCAGCAACGAGCCGGGCGCCGTCAGGCCAGAATTTTTTGTGGCCCGCTCGCCCGCTTTTATCTCGTCCCAGCGCTGTTTGGCAGCATCGGCGTCGGCGGCTCCAACGTCTCCAAAGACATGGGGGTGGCGGCGCACCAGCTTGGTTGTAATGGTTTCAATGACGTCATTGAAATCAAAATAGCCCTCTTCGGCGGCCAACTGGGCATGATAGACCGGCTGGAGCAACAGGTCGCCCAACTCATCGAGAAGGTCGTCAAAGTCCTGGCGCTCGATGGCATCGGCAACCTCGTAGGCCTCTTCGATGGTATAATGGCGAATGGTGGAAAAATCCTGGGCCAGATCCCACGGACACCCGTTGTCCGGATCGCGCAGGGCCGCCATGATCTCAACCAGTCGCGAGATTTCGCGAGAGGGCTGCATAGGTTTTAGGGTCATCGAATCTGTCTCATTGTGCCATTGGTTCGCGGGGATTTGCCCCGGGCTTCGTTCGTCGCGGCGCTACTGGCCGGTTTCGGGCAAATAGTGGTGGTCGACCAGCCGGCTCCAGCCCTTTTTTACCCGGTGTTCCACCAGCCAGTGCCACCCGTCTTTCTGGCCGGGATAAAACACCTGGCGGGCCCGTCCCATATCCATATCCGCCTCAAAACAGATGGCCTGGGGGTGGATTTCGGGGGCTTCGCTCTGCCAGCCTTCCGATCGTTTTCCGTCCGAGGTATATGACCAGAAGCAAAGGGTCTTTTCGGGTCCAGGGCCGAATACGGCCAGTTCGTCATAAGATTTGCCCGATGTTCCGATCTTCCAGTTTGCCTCAAGCTGGATAAATTTGCCACCAAGGATGGGGGCGAACCGTCGCCGGCAAACCACCTGACCCAGCGAGGAATCATTGGTCACAATCCAGGCGCCCAGCAAAGGCTTGAACAGGCCCAGTTTGCCGCGCCCCTTTTTCCAGACTAACGTCATCGGGGTTTCCTCTATTTGAAAAAGCCGATCAGCACTCGAATGTCTCGCCGCTGGCTCGAAGTGCAAGAGCCCGGGTAATAAATTCATCGATCCTTGTCTGGTCGATTTCGTTGGATTTTTTGAACCGGATACACCCTTTGCCGCAGTTGATACCCGCCAGCAGGTCGCCATCGGGGTCGATCCTGCCCGTATCACCCACATAAAGGCTAACGTAGCTTTTCTGGGCGTTGAGGTGAAACACATAGCCTGCGGCATCGGCATACCCGAGCATCTTGTAGTGAATATCTTCAACAAGATCAGGCCCGTTGGCTTTTATCAGCGAACGCAAACCGGCCACGGTTTTCCGCCGCCAGTCCGGTGCCAGCGCGTCCATGTACTCTGCTGGTGTGTAGGCTTCGTACTGCATGGTGATGGTGATCCTGATTGGAAAAACCCACTGGGACCCTAGCACATATTTTCAAGTGGCTGTCCGTAGGCATCCCACGCCTGTTGTTGCAAACAAGTTAGAACGTCACAGGTTGTGCAGTAATTGAAGTGTTACAAACACAGGCCGACGGGAGCTCATCCAGACAGGGTAAAAACGCTTTAGATTGAAGTCCTGACCGGCAGGGCGAGTGATATTGAGCGATAAGTTGACCAGATAAGTCAGATGACTGGTTTTAGCCCAAGTTTAATATGTCGGGCTCGCAGGGGAGTTTCACTGTTGCAAAATAACCCGGCTACGTGTTCGTCTTTTTGCTGAACCACATCCGACGAAGCGTGTCGTCCTTTTGAAAAAAATGGTGAAACAGGGCAGCACCGACATGTAACAGGACAATTGCGACAAGAACCCTTGCGAGAATACCGTGTGCAATGCGTGGTGTGTAGTCCTGAAATTCCGGCAATGGAGCGGTCCCAAATACTGCGTCCGGTGCCCCGGAAATAAGCGACAATGTAATCCCACTGCCTAACATCAGGATAATCAGCAAATACAGTGTTCTATGCGTCCACCGGCTTGCTGTCTCCTGCCATGCCGGGGATGATCCGGCGGGGGCGGGTTTTTTATCGAAAAATATCCACCAGACAATTCGGACGGTCGTTAGCAAAAGCACCAGAATTGCTATCGGAATGTGGAATTGCAAAATAGCGGCCTTGGCAGCGACATCATTCGAAAAACCAGACCGGAAGCCTGATACCAGGAGGCCAATGATGAAAAGGGCGGACAACCAGTGCAGGGACTTAGCAACAGTCCCGAAAGTTGCGTTTGTGCTCTTCATGTTATGCTGGATCCTGTTGGAATTTGGTCGACGGTCTTAACCTGTAAGTCTGGCCGGACGGCAGCTCTAAGGGAGACAATAACACTGGAACATAATACTGCAACCACTCAAAAACTCATCTTGTGATTGACCTGAGTCGTCGTCCAAATTGGCCCTGCGAAATTCATTGTTCATGGCGTGGCGCATTTCGTCCTGTGTCATCTTGCCATCTGCTTTCTCGAGTTGAGAACAATGCCATACGGGTTTTGCCAAAGAGCGACGCGCGGCGGCTACATCTGTCATTCGCATAATATATATTATGGAACTTCTTGGTGCTGGTCGGTCCCTTGCATTGCATCGATCATGTGGGCGTTTGGTTCCTGTTTGCCCGCACATGGGTGATCCATAGGCCGACTGTGGCTATGGTGACCATGATCTGGGCGAAGGAAAATGCTGCCATTGCCGGCAACAATCCGAACCGGTCGGCCAGCGCACCGGCAGCAATGACAGGTAATGAGAAACCCGCGTAGGCGTACACAAATATGCCGGCGACGGCCCGGGCCCGATTGTCGGGCGCCCGGGCGGAAACTTCGGACAAAGCGGCGAGATAGGTAAAGCCATAACTTGCAGCGCTGGTGATTCCCGCGCCGGCCAGAACCAGCGCAATCGAGCCGGTCCATACACCGGCAAGCAGAACAAGAAAGCCAAGCGGCACGAGCACAAATCCCAGGGCGAGAGCTTTTGGATTGCTCATTCTTCTGGCGAAGGGCTGGCACAAAAATCCGATAAAGTTGGACAGGAAAACCACAAGCCCGGTCCAGCCGCCCAGGTTGTGGGATTTTAGTTCCAGCGGAACAATCGCGATTGTCATTCCGGTGGTCGACCAGGCCAATGCGATTGCGACACCAAATACCCATGTCCGCGCCGGGAACACCGGAAATCGAAAAAGCGAAACCCGTTCTGGTGTATCCACCCGAGGCAGCTTGAGGGCCCCGAGCGCCAGCACCGGGGCGATAGCGAGCAAAACAACAAAGCTCACAGGCACAAAGGTCGCCCCCTGCAGCCCCAGGCTGACACCGGTGGCCAAGGCCCCTCCCCCAAAACCGAGGGACGTGGCGGAGGTGACGATCAGCGCCGCGCTGCGAGAATTTTTCTCACCAACAATTTCTGTCATGTAGGCGGTGCCCGCGGTTGTTGCCAACCCGATTGCAATGCCGAGCAGCACCCGGGCAACCACCAGGCTTTCCAGGTTCGGGTTCCATGCCAGCAGGCCGGTCGCCGCCGCTGTCAGCAACAGGGCTATAGAGATCGGCAGGCGGCGCCCGATACGGTCGGACAGTCCGCCCAGCAAAAGCAGTGTTGGCATCAACCCCGCTACATAGGCGGCAAACGCCAGGGTTACGGCGGTGGCACCTGCATCGCTGCGGGCGGCGTATGCGCCATACAAAGGCGCCTGAAGATTGACGCCGAAAGTTACCATGAACAGGGCAAAAGCGAGCAAGGCGGCAAAGAATGCGGGTGGCATGGCGGGCCGGTTCAGTTCACCTGAATTCATTTACACCATTGTTGCACTTCACTGGCGTCGTACGAAACAAAGTTATTCGCCGCAGTGAGTTTAACGGCGAAGTTCCCCCCCGGTCTAAACGTTCTTTTGTATACGTAAGCCCCACCTTCAAGTGGCGTACACAGAACCATTGTGAACTTTCGTTGGAAAGGCTTCTTTCCGCGAATATTTGGGATCCAGAACTCAACATACGAGTTTTCCACCACCTCCGGACGCTCCCAACACGCTTCAAGTTGGTCAAGGAGCTCACCCTGTAGGTTTACTTTTTTGGTCAAGTTGACGATTTTTCCTACCTTCCACAAAAGTGAACTATCGGGTACTTCAAACCTTGCCTTGGTACACGTGACAAGATTCTGCCCCGCGCTTGCGTCTCCAGCGAAAAGTAGCACAGGGATGGAAGCAATTAACGCCCTAAGAACCTTAGTCATTTTCAATTCCTGAAGTGGTCCGGTTTTCCTGAACAGGTTTGCGGCTGAGTTAAGGTGTATCGGCTTTGATATTCATGCTGCTTTTTTCACTTGTCTGCCTTCAAAGCATGCCTCGTCTGGTGTTCGCTTTTCAACCGCCGTTTGGGGGCGGTCTGTATTGTAGAATGTGATTCACTCGCCGATGATGCGCCTGCCATTACATCCCCGCTTGTCACCGGATGGATTGAAGATGGCACCCTGGCCAAGTCGGAAGCAAAAAGAAGGCGCGACGGCGCCCGGCGCCAATTTCTTTGCCGTGAAATCAGACTGGCCTTTGGCGGCATTGCGAAAACAAAGTTGCGCAAAGCACCGGAGCACGTTCGCGATGCGATCTCCTGAAAACCGCCGCCTTCCCGGCAGGACCCGACTGGCCGGCTTTACTGCCGGATATTGATGACCAGCCCGTCATGGGCCGGTTGCACATGGTCGGGGGTTTCGGCCAGCACCGTCTTATAGTCCAGATCAATATGCAGATTGGTCAGGAAAGCCCTGGCCGGCGCCAGCCGTGCGATCCAGTCCAGCGTGTCGCTTAGGGCAAAATGGCTGGGGTGGTAATCATAGCGCAGCGCATCGACAATCCAGGTGTCCAAACCCGCCAGCGCTTTTACTGAGGCTGGTGGCAGGTCGCTGACATCGCAGGAGTATGCCAGCCCGCCAATCCGAAACCCGAGGGAAGAAATATCCCCATGGATCTGGTCGAAAACTTCTATTTCCAAAATCCCTCCCCGCCCCTCAACCCGCAACGTCTCGCCCGGCTCGATGCGCCCCGCATTCAGGATCGGCGGATAAGGACTGGTAGAAGGCTGGGTAAAACAATATCCGAACGCGGCCATAATGCGCGGCTCGGCCCGGGGGGAGAAAAAAACATTTACGCGCTGGCGGGCGGAAATTGCCAACACCCGAAGATCGTCTATGCCATGGGTGTGGTCGGCGTGCTCGTGGGTATAAAGAACCGCGTCCAGATGCGTCACATTTGCGTCGAGAAGTTGCTCTCGCAAGTCGCAGCCGGTATCGATGAGCACCCGGGTGAGACCCTCCTGCCCCGGGGTGGACCCGGTGAGTAAAAGAGAGCAGCGCCGGCGCCGGTTTCTGGGCTCTGCGGGGTCACAGGCACCCCACTGATTGCCCACCCTGGGCACACCACCGGACGAGCCACATCCGAGGACGGTTGCTGTGATTTGTTGAGCATGTTCCACGGGTTATAGCCCAGCCTTGACAAAAAGGCGTGAAAAGTTCGCATGGGTATGGTCAGCGAAATCGGCATAGGACATGCCGAGCAGTTCGGCCAGATACGCTGCCGTATGGGCCACGTATGCGGGCTCATTTGTCCGGCCCCGATGGGGAGCTGGCGCAAGGTATGGCGCGTCGGTTTCCACCAGCAATTTCTCAAGGGGAACCGTGCGCGCGATGTCGCGTATTTCTCCGGCGTTTTTGAAGGTAATTATGCCGGAAAAAGAAATGTACCCACCCAGTTCCAGCCCCATACGGGCCAGTCTGGCGCCTGAAGAATAGCAATGGAGGACAAAATCAAAGGCCCCTGCCCCATGTTCTTCAACAAGGATTTCGGACATGCGGGCGTCGGCATCGCGGGAGTGAATGATCAGGGGCAAACCGCTCTGGCGCGCCGCCGAAATGTGACGGCGAAAACTTTTCTCCTGGGCCACGGGCGTGGCATTGTCATAGTGATTATCCAGACCGGCCTCCCCGATGGCGATACATTTGGGGTGCCTGGCGAGGACAAGAATTTCATCTGTCGTCACCGAAAGTTCTTCATCTGCGTTGTGGGGATGCGTGCCCACAGAGCACCACACACCATCATGTTTTTCTACGATTGCGGTTAGGCGATTGAACTGGCGCACCCGGGTCGAGATCGTAAGCATATGGGTGACCCCGGCCGCTGTCGCTCTGGAAATCACCCCATCGAGATCGTCCCTTAAGACGTCAAAATCCAGATGGCAGTGGCTGTCGATCAGCATGGGGTCAGCTTTTTTTACCTCTTTACTCGGTGTCATTGGTTTTTTTGGGTTCATATCTTGGAAACACCGGCACGGGTGGCGGCAGGTCAGTGCCGGGCTCAAGGCGACCGTGGGGCCCCAACGCGGCAAATGTCCGCTGATCCGCAGACACGCCGAGCAAATCGAGCAGATGGGCGCCTGAGGAAGGCATGACCGGTTGAACCAGCAGGCTTACCTGGCGCAGCACTTCAGCGGTCACAAAAAGAACGGTGGCCATGCGCGCCGGGTCTGTCTTGCGCAGAGCCCAGGGTTCCTGACCGGCGAAATAGCGGTTGCCATCGCCCACCACCCGCCAGATGGCGCCGAGGGCAAGATGGATCGCCTGCACATCAAAATGGGTCCGGCACACTTCGGCCAGACCATCGGCGGCGGCGAGAATTTTCCGGTCGGCATCGCTGAACGCGCCCGGGGCCGGCACTCGTGCGTCGCAGTGTTTGGCAATCATGCTCAAGGAACGCTGGGCGAGATTGCCAAGATCGTTGGCCAGATCAGCATTGATCCTGTTGGCTATGGTCTCGTGGCTATAGGACCCATCCTGCCCGAACGAAACCTCGGCCAGAAAATAGTATCGCATACCATCGACGCCATATTCTTCGGCCATAGCAAACGGGTCCACCACATTGCCCACCGATTTTGACATCTTTTCCCCGCGGTTGAACAAAAAACCGTGGGCAAACACCCGTTTAGGCAACTCGATACCGGCGGACATGAGGAAAGCAGGCCAGTAAACCGCATGAAAACGCACAATATCCTTGCCGATCAGATGCAGATCGGCGGGCCAGAATTTTTGCCGATCGCCACCTTCTTGCGGAAAACCGGTGGCGGTCAGATAGTTAGTCAGCGCGTCCACCCACACATACATGACATGTTTGTCGTTGCCGGGAACCTTCACCCCCCAGTCAAATGTGGTGCGTGAGACCGAGATATCCTTTAGCCCTGATTTGACAAAACTGATCACCTCGTTGCGGCGCTCCCGGGGCGCAACAAAATCGGGAAAGGTGTCATAGTGGGCCAGCAGGCGGTCGCCATACTCGCTCAGTTTGAAGAAATAGCTTTCTTCCTCCACCCATTCGACGGGGGAGCCAAGGGGCTCGCGACGCACGCCATCGTCACCGACGCTGGTTTCCTTTTCGTCAAAATAGGCCTCCTGACGAACCGAGTACCATCCGGCATATGTGTCGAGATAGATATCGCCATTCGCCTCCATGCGCGACCAGATTTCCGCCGACGCCCGGTGATGGCGCGGTTCGGTGGTGCGGATAAAGTCGTCAACCGAGATGTTCAGGGTCTGCCACAGCTTTTTGAATACTTCGGCATTTCGGGTCGCCAGCTCCAGCGGCGTTGTGCCCTCTTGCAAAGCGGTCTGTTGCATTTTCAGGCCGTGTTCGTCCGTGCCGGTCAAAAAAAACACATCCCGGCCATCAAGCCGGTAGAACCGGGCCAGCACGTCGCTGGCCAGCGCAGTATAGGCGTGCCCGATATGGGGCACACCATTGGGGTAAAAAATCGGCGTGGTAATATAAAAGGTCTTGTTGGCCATTGGTGCGCATTTCTTTCGTGACATCTGGCATTACAAATTTTTGCCCGCAGCCCCCGGTCAGGCAGGATTTCGGGTAGCCGGGTCGTGGCCGTCAGGACAACCGGTTTTGTCTATCCACTCCGGTCGATCTCACGGATGGCGTCCATAATCATGGTCAGGGTCTGCCGCTTGTCCAGATTATAGGTTGCCTGATCCGCGCCAAGAGCGCGCGCTTTTTCCCATAGGCCGGTGAGCATGGCAAGTGGCGCGTCGGGAGGAGAAAACTGCAGTGCCCGACTGCGGGCCTGTGCCGCGATCCAGTCCGTCAATACGCCCATCGCTTTGCCATACGCTCCCGTATCCCGACGCGCAAGGTCCGTCGCTATTGCCACATGTACGGCCCCTTGCCGATTGCGGGGTTCCCTGAGCCAATTGCGCAGCTCTTTTACCTGGGAGGAATTGTCTGAAACCAGTTCTTCAAGCGCCTGGCGCGGCCGGCCCGCCGCCTGACTGCAGGCAATATTCAGGGCGGTCTCATTCACCGGATCATCGAGGGCGGCGCTGACCGCTGATTTTACATCCTCGCTGGAAAGTGGCCGAAGGGCCAGTTGTACCGTACGGGAGTGTATGGTAGGAATAATCACCCCAGGCCGTTGAGAAACCAGCATAAAATAACTATTAGCAGGCGGTTCCTCAAGGGTTTTGAGTAGTGCGTTCGCGGCGTTTCGGTTCAGATCATCGGCGCTGTCGATGATGCAAATTCGCGCACCCACACGACCAGAGCTGACCTGAAACCGGTGAATTACAGAGCGCACTTCGTCCACTGATATTTCCGTACGAAACCGTCCGGTAGCCGGATTACGCCCTACGCGAAGGCTTATCAGATTGGGGTGGGCGCCAGCGGAGATCTGATCGAATATACGCTTTTTATCTTCATCTGAGGACCGGACCAGCAGCTCTTTTGCCAGGGTAAATGCGAAGGTCGCCTTGCCAATTCCGCGCGGTCCATGGATCAGCAGTCCGGAGTGCATCCGTCCCGCCTCAAATGTTTCCAGCGTTTCATCGAGTTGCGTGCGATGACCAAAAAGTCGTGGGGTCTGTTCGGGGGCACGAACCCCGATTTGTTGATCCGCTTCGATCCGGTCGTCGGTCTGGGCCACGATTATTCCGCCGCCTGGGCTTCTGGAAATTTTGTGGTGACGGTATCCCAGATCTCGCGTTCGATGCGATCGGGATCTTCATCTGCGGCTATGACAACACAGCGATCCGGGTTGGCCCGGGCGATATCAAGAAACCCCTGCCGCAGCCGGCCATGCCAGTCCAGCGCTTCTTTTTCAAACCGGTCGGGGGCTAGTTCGGTTTTTTCGTCTCTGGCTCTTTTGGTCATTCGCGCGAAGGCAGATCCGGGATCCATATCCAGAACAATGGTCAGATCGGGGTAACAGCCATCCAGCGCCAGTATCTCCAGGGCGTCAATGAGCTTGTCCGGCACGCCGCCGGTCAGTCCCTGATAGGCGCGGGTGGAATCGTAAAACCGATCGGACAACACCCAGTGATCGGTTTGCAGGGAGGGCCTGATCAGGGCATTGACGTGGTCCAGCCGGGCGGTGGCAAACAATACGGCCTCGGCGCCCGGGCCCCAGGCTTCGGATTTCCCCTGTAACAGAAAACTGCGCACCGCCTCGGATTTCGGGGTGCCCCCCGGCTCTCTGGTACGCACCGCCTGTACGCCCGATTTTGTCAGCCGGTCGGCAAGCCGGGTGATCTGGGTGGATTTGCCCACCCCCTCGCCGCCTTCGAATGTGATGAACCGGGCCGACATTGGTCGCCTTCTTGCTCCATGTTCGCGCTGCATGCCCGCTCTGGAGCGTTTCCAGGAGTGAGATCGACAACTGAACGATCCGGTGGATCGTTCAGCGTTCGAACGGGACCCGGTTATCCGGTTCGGAAACGCGACCAAACAAGGACGTGAGAGCCCTCGTTTTGTAACCATCAAAACAGGATAGGCTTGAACGGGGCTTACAGCCAGCCCAGCGCCAACTCCCAGAATGCATCGGTGGCTTGGCGGACCAGATCACCCTTGTCAACCGATTCGGCGGCGTAAAGGGGAGCCGACTGAATGAGCTTGCCATCGCACAGCACTTCAAGGAAGGCCACCTGATCTCCCCGCGCCACCGGCGGCAAAAGCGGTCCGGTGTATTTTATGCGGGCGCTGAGACACTTTCTCGAACCCTTGGGCACATAAAGGGCTACCGCCGCTTCGCCCACCAGCCCTACTTCGGGCAACTCACCTCCATAGACTTTAACAAGCCCGACGATCTCGCCCTCGGCAAACGGTTCTATGCGCTCAAAATTCCTTGTGCCCCATGTGACCAGTTTACGCGCTTCTTCGCTGCGCTCCCGGCTGGTTTCCAATCCATGTAAAACCGCAATCAGCCGGCGCCCGCCTTCGGTGGTGGAGGCAACAATCCCGTAGCCGGCTTCCTCGATAAAGCCGGTTTTTAAGCCATCGACCCCGATGCCGTCATTGATCAGACCGTTGCGGTTACGCTGTCGGATACCGTTCCAGATAAATTCAGGCTCGGAGAACATGGCGTAGTACTCGGGGAATTCGCGAATGATATAGCGCGCGAGATTGGCCAGATCCCGGGCGGTGACTTTCATGTTCTCGTCTGGCAGGCCGGTGGAGTTGGTGAAAATGGAATTGGTCAGACCAAGCTCGAGTGCCAGTTCATTCATCATTCTGGCAAAGGTTGCCTCGGACCCGCCAATGCCCTCGGCCAGAGCAATGCTGGCATCATTGCCGGACTGAATTATGACCGAGCGCACCAGATTCTCGACGCTGACTTTTGAATTGAGTTCGGCAAACATGGTGGAGCCGCCAGAACCAGCGCCCCCGATCCGCCAGGCGTCTTCTGAGATGAACAATTCGTCCTGCATGGACAATTGCCCGTTCCGGAGCTGGTTGAATACCACGGCCAGGGTCATCAGCTTGGCCATGCTGGCCGGAGCCATGGGCGCGTCCGCTGCCTTTTGAAACAGGATTGTCCCGCTCTCATGATCCATGAGCACGGCAAACGGTGCCTTGGTGTCAAATTCCAGTTGGGCGAAAACCGGGCTGGCGCCAGTCAGTCCTGCAAGTGCCGCAAGTGCTGCAATAATCGCAGCACCGGCAAACCGGCCAAACGATTTTATGGTTCGATGCACGG